>CAZDTB010000093.1:0-12990 GCA_964508075.1 uncultured Planctomycetales bacterium | reverse complement strand
CGTTCGAGTTCCGCAGTTACTTCGTGGAGCGGCCCTGGAACTCGATCGCGGGCAGCTCCCCGGCAGGGCGGATCCGGTTAGCTTTGGCCTCGGCATTCTTGAGGCGGCTGATTGCGTGACGCGGTTCCTCTTGACTGCCCGCGGCAACCAAGAGCCATTTGTTCGGCTCTGGGCGAAACAGCAAATCGGTGCGCCGCAGTTGGCCCTGTAGAAACTCCTCCACCTTACCCAGGATAGCTGGATTGACTGTCGGCTCGACTCCCGCAGACACGAGCGTTATACAACACGAATCATCTCGAATGCACGCGGTACGCTCCAAATACCGGGCAAGCAGAGTGGGCAGTTCGGCAGTGGGGAGCGTGAAAGAGAACGTGCTGCCTTTGCCCGGCTCGCTCTCAACCGTGATATCACCGAGGTTTAGATGGACGAGCTCCTTGGCAATGTTGAGTCCGAGTCCGAAGCCCTTCGTGCTCGCTCGCGCGCTCCCCCAAACCTGCCGAAACCGCTCGAAGATAGCCTGCACGTCTTCAGGGGCGATGCCTGGGCCATTGTCGGTTACGCCGATGACGACCGTTGCTTCATCCACGTTACAACGAGCCCACAGCTTCACGTGTCCGCCCTCGGCGGAGAACTTCAAGGCGTTCTCGCCAAGGTTGATGATAACCCGGCCGGTCTTTTCAGGATCACAATAGACAGTCGGAAGTGTTTCATCAATGGCAATCTCGAGCGATGCTTCCCTCTCAACTGCCTTGCGTTCCAACGTGGTCCGAACATCCTCGATGATGTCCGCCACATGGCACACCTGTCGGCGCACAACCAATATGCCCACTTCCAGTTTCCTGATGTCGAGCATGTCGTCGATCATCGTGCTGAGATCGTCGACCTGGTTCAGCACCACCTCAAGATGCTCGCGCTGCTCATTGTTGACCTCACCGGCCAGGCCGTCATGGACCAACGAAACGAACCCTTTGATCGTGGTCAAGGGATTGCGAAACTCGTGCGACACGTTGTCGACGAACTGGTGCGCTGTATCGTAGAGTTCGGCCAGGTGGCGGTTCTTCTTCTCCAACAAGTCCTTGGATCTTTGTAGATCCGCGACCAGGCGTTCGTTCTCCGCGAGGAGCGCTTCCAGGGCGCGCTTGGCGTCCGCAAGGTTGCGAACGTCAAGTTCCAGTCCGGCAGCATGCCGCTTGAACTCCCCCTCGATGTCTTTGTGCTCGCGCTCCACTCGAAGTACCGCGCGCACCCTGGCACGGAGCTCCTCGGGTTTGAAGGGCTTGGTGAGGTAGTCGCAGGCTCCGAGGTCGAGACCGCGGATCACATCCGTGGCGCTCGTATAATGTGCGGTCAGAAGCACAACGGGCATCATCTGGGTCTGCGGTGACGCGCGGAGCTTCTGGCAGAGTTGATACCCGTCGACACCCGGCATCTGCACATCAAGGATCGCCACGTCTGGACACTCGTCGCGGGCCAGCTCCAGAGCTTGCTTCGCGTTGAGGGCCGTCAGAATCTCGCAGGGCTCATCATCAAGAACCTCGCGAATGAGATCGAGGTTATCTTGACGATCGTCAACCGCGAGTATCTTGGGTCGGTTCATTTCCGTCACGGTCCTTCTCCCGCTTCCGACTTCTTGCGAAGCTTGTAGTGGGCACGCTACCCCCTGGCCAGACGGCGCGCGACGGCCTTGGCAGCGGCGACATGCTGTTCACGTTCGCTTCCCTGGCGAACAGCGGCGCGCACGCGCGCGAGCAACTCGTTCGCGTCGAAGGGTTTCGTTACGTAGTCGCATGCGCCGAGATCCAGGCCGTGAACCACATCCTGGGAGCTGGTGCGATGCGCCGTCAGAAAGATGACGGGCAGGCATCGAAAGGAGAACTCCTCACGCAGCCGCCGACACAGTTCATACCCATCCATTTCGGGCATCTGCACGTCCAGGATAGCAACATCCGGGCAACCCTCGCGCGCCAACTTCATGGCTTCATCGGCACCACAAGCGGTCACAAGCTCGTAGGGCTCGCCATCGAGAATCTCGCGAATCAGCTCCAGATTGTCCGCCACATCGTCGACCGCCAATATCCTCGGCCGCTCATTCGACTTCACGGCGTCATTCCTTTCAATCCAAAGTGCGATGGCTATTCTCGTCGATCGCGTTTGCCTTGTCTGTCCTGTCGGCTGCTCAGCGCTGCATCCGCAGCGGCGTGCTTCCCGGAGCCCTTCGCCGCGCCGAGTTCCCGCAGCAACGCCAACATGTCCTCCGGCGCAGAAACACGATCGGGGAACAACCGGGCGATGGTCTCCAACAATTGCAGCGCCTCAGGCGCACGGCTTGAACTGAGCCCGCCGCGCATCGCAGACGACGCCTTTTGGATCAGCTTCCTCGTTTCCTTCGTGCCAATACGTATCATCGCCGCCGGAATGGTGCCGACGCGGCAACTGCCGCCGTAGATGGGTGAGTTGGCCAATGTGATGAGTCGCTGACCGATCGGGCTGTCGGCGGCGATCAGATGACGGAGGCAGTCAACCGTTTCAGGTGTGTGTATGACTTCATCCAACCCGCCGGCCTCGATGACTTTCTGGGCGTCGTCGCGGGCGTCGGAGAGGTCATTGGATTGGGGCGATTGCGGCAGCTCGTTAGGATGAGTACGGTCCCGCCGGCGCCGGCCATCGCTCAAACATGCGCGCAGCTCCGCCAGAAGTCGCTCCTTCGTCAGCGGCTTGCAGAGGATATGCTTGCAGCCGGTGCGGTGGGCGGTCAAAACGCTGTCTCTACTGGCGTAAGCGGTTTGTAGAATAACTGCGATATCGTGTAGAGCCTCGATGGATCGGATCGTGCGTAGCACGGCGAGTCCATTCATGCCGGGCATCATCAGATCCAGGAGCACAATATCAGGCTTGTGTTCCGTAGCGAGTCGGATGGCTTCCGTACCGGAACGGGCACGCAGAACGCTCCACACCACGTCTTCCAGGTACGCCTCGATCAGGTCGAGATTGTCTTCGATGTCGTCGACGGCCAAGACCGCGATGTCATGCAGATCGTAGTCCATGTTCATGGGCTCGCTCGCGGCTCTCATTCCAGCATCATGCCCGGCGTGTGCGTTGCCTCCCGGGCCGAAAGCATCGCCCGGATCTCCTGCAACAGCCTGTCTGGAGACATCGGCTTGGGCAGTACGGCGAGCACCCCCAGTTCTTTGGCTCGTTCCGTGTTGTGGTCCTCCGCGTGGGCGGTGTGCACAATGACGGCCGTCTTCATCAACCGTGGAATGAAGCGAATCATTTCGAGCACGGCAAACCCGTTCATGTCGGGCATCTCAATGTCCAGTAGAACGAGGTCAACAGGGTGGCTCATCAACAACGACATTGCATCCGGTCCCGATCTTGCCTGAATGACCTTGAAGCCTTGCTCGGCCAAGCTCTCGTCAATCAGGTCGAGGGTGTCCTCGTTGTCGTCCACGGCGAGAACAACCATGCCGCGCAGGTCGCGGTTTATGTTGGCGCGTGTAACCACAAAGCCTCCCTATAACACAACATTGGGGCTTCTGGCAGGCTTGCGCGCTGCCAGGTGCTTCCGGACCTCCTGGAGCAGCGCGTCGGGGGAGATCGGCTTGGGCAGCACCGCTACGGCCCCCAGCTCCCTGGCACGCGCGACGTTGTCATCCTCGGCGTGGGCAGTATGGACAATGACCGACGTATTCGCGAGCCTCGGAATGAACCATACCATTTCCAGTATGGCCTCCTGCACACTGAACCCGTTCATGTCGGGCATCTTGAGGTCAAGCAACACGAGGTCGATCTGATGACTCATCAGCAAGGCCATCGCATCAGCCCCTGACCGAGCTCGAATTACCCGCAAGCCATGATCCGAGAGTGCCTCGTTGACCAGATCGAGTATGTCCTCGTTATCATCAACGGCGAGAACTGTATGCTCGCTCATCACTCATGCTCCTGATCAGGTCCGCCACGCGTGCCATATGCCCTACCACGCTTGCCGGTGTGCACATCACCGTGCGCCCCCCTGGGGAGGGCGCATATCGGACCGCCCCGGTGTTCGTGCGTGCCCTTCAAGTACGGACCGGACCCGTTCGCGAAGCGTGGCGCCATCAATGGGCTTGCAGAGGTAATCGGCCGCGCCCATCGCCAAGCCGCGCTCGATGTCTTTCTTGCTGGTTCGTTCGGCGGTCAAGAAAACGACCGGGACGCCGTCGAACTCCGGCTTGAGTCGAATGGCGGTACACAGGTGGTGCCCGTTGAACTCTGGCATGTGAATGTCCAACAGCACCAGGTCCGGTTGCCAGCGCTTCATTTGGGCCCAAGCGTCCTTGGCGTTGTCGGTGGTCCTCACGTCCCATGGTTCGCCCGTAAACGTGTCGGCGATGAGATCCAGATTGTCCTGAATGTCGTCGACCACAAGAATCCGCGGACACCTTTCAGGCATATCACTGGTATCCCGGCTGTCGGTGCGGGATTCCGGCTCGGATTTTGCCATCGTGCTTCTCCTTGCAAGGCACTGCCGCGACACATCAACACTGTCTGTCACTTGTCTTGCGTGGGCACCCGTCCCGGGTGAGCCCGGTTCTGGCCAGGCCAAAACTGCCTATCGCTGCATCCCTATCCGGTCACACCGGTCACCGTTGCTTGCGACAGCCCCGTTCACAACACTATCTATCGCTGCCCGCGAACCTTCTCGCACGATGCGTGCCGGTCGATTAAGCTCAGGAGCGCCCGCACTTTGATCGGCTTTGCGATGTAGTCGTCGCATCCTGCCGCAAGACATTCCGCCCGGTCGTCCTTCATCGCCTGGGCAGTGAGCGCAATGACGGGGATGCTGGCAAGGTCGGAGTCTGCTTTCAAACGACGGACGACCTCCCAACCGTCCATTTCGGGGAGCACCATGTCAAGTAGAATCAGGTCCGGCTTCAATCTGTGCGCCTCTGTCAGCCCATCGCGACCGTTATTGGCATGCAGGACGTTGTGTGTGTCCTCCAGCGCATCGGCTATCAGGTCGAAGTTGTCCTGGGTGTCCTCGATCACGAGTATCGTGCTCATCGGCGGACTCCGGGTTGCACGGCAGATCGTGCAGGCAGAGAATTACCGGCAATGCCAAGCAGCAGCTCAGGCGGTGGCATGCCGCAAAAGCGCTCTATCTGAATATCGGTATTTCCGGTTGCACGGGTTAGACCGACGACCTCGACGAACATCGTTGAAAACCCCTTCTGAGGCGTTCGATGGCATGTGCTGCCCGAGCAAGGACTTAGCGGCGTGTGCGAGCGCTGCATGTGCTTTCTGCAAGGCGGATTGCGCAACCGGTCCCGAGGGCAGCAGATTCCGCTTCTGTTGGGTTTCTCGGAACCACCGCGACTATCCTTGGCGCGACGTTTGAGGCGCCGCGTCGCAGCTAGTCGCGCCTTTCGGCTCGGAACCGCCGCCGCCTGCTGCGCGACGCTTCCCGGTTGGGGTGAGTGGTAGCCGTACCGTGAAGCAGGAACCCTGATCGGGCGTGCTTCTGGCGGTAATCTCCCCACCCATGGCGGCGCACAGCCTCCGGCAAATGGCCAAGCCCAATCCGGTCCCACTAGCACGCCGCGTGCTTGAGGAATCCACCTGGTGAAACTCGTCGAAGATCGTGGGCAAATCTTCGGACGATATGCCGATCCCTGTATCCTCCACCTCGATTACGACGCAGGCGCGCTCTATCTGCGCGCGTACCTCGATGCGCCCGGCCTCGGTGAATTTAGCCGCATTGCTGATCAGGTTAGTGACAATTTGTCGAAGACGAACTGCATCGCTCGTCCACTCAGGTGCGTGGCTCAGCGATGCGTCGATTCTCAGCCGAAGCTCGACCTGGCTGCTGCTGACCAGGGGACGCGCCGACTCGACACACTCGCCGATCAGAGGCGGTATGTCCACGGGCTCGGCAGCGAGCGTCATTCGATCCGCTTCGATCTTGGACAGATCGAGAATATCGTTGATTAGCGCCAGCAGATTCTGGGCGTTGCGGTGAACCTTCTCGAGTCGCCGTGCCCGCTTTTCATTGGGGATGTCCTTGCGATCGTCGATCATGATTTCGGTGAATCCGATGATCGAGTTCAGCGGTGTTCGCAGTTCGTGGGACATCTTGGCCAGGAACTCACTCTTGGCGCGGTTCGCCGCGTCAGCCTTTGCCATCGCCTCTTCCAGTTGCTTCGATATTTTCTTCTCCCGTTCCAACATCTCCACCAAGAGGGCATTCTTGGCGTGCAGCTCGTTCTCGGCCCGGCGACGCAAGTACTGGGCCTCAGCGTGCATCATGGACCGGCTCAGTACAGCCGCGCTGAGAGCACCCTTGACGAGGTAGTCGTCTGCTCCAGCCCGCATGATTTCGGCCGCCACATGCTCGTCGCCATGGCCCGTGAGAACGATGATTGGGCCGAGGTAGCCGGATGACCGGAGGTCCTTGAGCACCTCCAATCCCGTCTTGGCGCCTAACTGAAAGTCGAGAAACGTCACGTCCATGTGCCGCTGTGACAATTCTTGTTGTGCCTTGTCCGGATCGGCGAAGTGTGTGAATTCGAACTCCATGCCGGGTATCTCGGCCAAGCGACGACGTAGAATCTCGACATCGCCAGGATCGTCATCGATCGCGAGAATAGTCGGCTTCTGATCGGCTGTCTTTGAACCCTTGATAGGCGGGAGGGGGTACGAGCTCGAAGCAGTGCGGGCTTGTTGCTGGGCTGGAGTCGGAGAGGCCGTCCCGCTCGACGTGCGTTGTGATAGAGGAGTTTCAGCCGAGCACGTAGCAGCGGACGGCCCCGCAACCGGCAGCTCAATCCGAAACGTCGCGCCCTGTCCGATGGTGCTCTGGACGCTGATCCGGCCCCCGTGCGCGCGGACGGTACTGTAGGCTAGATGCAGTCCCAGCCCCGTTCCCTTTCCGACCTCCTTGGTGGTGAAGAACGGGTCGAAGACGTGGTTGAGGTTCTCCGGCGGGATGCCGTGGCCGGTGTCAGCTATTTTGATAACAATGTGGTCGTTGTCCCGGCTGGTACGGACCGTGATGGTGCCGTGGTCGTCGATGGCCTCGACGGCGTTGAGCAACAGGTTGAGAAATACCTGCCCCAACTTCCCTGCATAGCAGGGAATGGCCGGGATCTCGCCGTATTGACGGACCACTTCCGTCCTGTATTTCAGCTCGTTCCAAGCGACGTTGATGGTTTTGTCGAGCAGCTCGTTCATGTTCTCTTCGACCAGGTCGGGATTGTCCACGTGGGAGAAGTCCCGCAGGTCTGCAACGATCTTCCGAACGCGGTGCGTGCCTTCGATCGACTCGGTGGTCAGGCTGTCCAGGTCCGAGAGGATGTACTCGACGTCAGCCTTGTCGTGGATGCGTCGAACTTCTTCCGCTTTGTGGGCAATGCTGGAGTGACTCTCACAGCACTCGCGCAGCAGCTCACCGTACGCCACCTGGATCTGCTTGAGGCTTTCAGTATACTGTCTGAGAGAACTCAGATTGCTGAGGACGCACTGAATCGGATTGTTGATCTCATGCGCGACGCCAGCCGCCAGCCGACCGATGGACGTCATTCTGTCGGCCTGCAACAACTGCGTCTGGGTCCATTGGAGCTGTCCGGCGGCCTCTTCGAGATCGCGCATCCCCTGTTGCAATTCCAGGTGTTTCTCGGCCAGCTCGCGCTGGAGCGCGCCCTTCTCGATCGCATTGTTCACAGCGCGGCGGAGCGACTCGGCCGTGATCGCGCCCTTTACCAGGTAATCCTGGGCCCCGGCCTTCATCGCCTCGACGGCCACCGCTTCGTCGCCGCGTCCCGTAAGCATGACGATCGGTCGCAAATCGCCGGTCAGACGAATCGCCTGCAAGATCTCCAACCCCGTCTGGGCCCCCAATTGATAGTCAAGGAACGTTACGTCCACGTCCCGCCGGGATAACTCCGCGCGGCCCTCCTCCGGGTCGCTGCAGTGTATGAAACTGAATTGCCGGTCAGGCATTTCCTCCAACCGACGGCGCAGGATCTCAGCGTCGCCAGGGTCGTCATCGATCGCCAGAATAGTCAGCGGCTCGTCAGCCATTCCTGAAGCCTCAATGCTCGGGGAGCGACACAAGTTCAAACCAATACGACGCCAGTCCACCGACGCAGCGGACGAGCTCATGGGTCTCTGCTGGTTTGGTGATGAAGGAACTGCAACCCAGATCGTAGCTGCTCACGATATCCTGCTCCTGATCCGACGTGGTCAGTACCACGACCGGGATCCGTCGCAGCTCGGCGTGGGCGCGGATTTGCTTCAGCACTTGTTTGCCGTCCAGCTTGGGCATATTGAGGTCGAGAAGAATGAGATCCGGGCGCGGTGAGTCGGCCGGATCGGCATAGCTTCCGCGACGAAGGAGGTAGTCCATCGCCTCCTCCCCGTCCGAAACGATGTGAAGACTGGCCTCGAGCGCATTCTCCTGAGCGGCCCAGCGGATCAGTTCCTGATCGCCAGGGTCGTCCTCGACTAGCAGGATTCTGGCTGGTTCGCCCTTGCGCTTTCTCATTCTTCGACCTTCAGGCTCTCGCTGATCGTGAACTTGAAGTGGGCTCCCTTGCCCGGCTCTGACTCAACCCAGATTCTGCCGCCGTGACGCTCAACGGTCTTGCGACAGATCGCCAGCCCAATCCCGGAGCCCTCGTACTCACCGCGGCCATGCAGCCGTTTGAACGCCACGAATACCTGCTCGGCGTACTCAGGTTTCAGCCCGATGCCGTTATCACGCACTCCGAAGACGCGTTCTCCATTGATCCGCTCGGCAGTCAGTCGAATGGCCGGACGGCGGCCGGGCGCCACGAATTTCAACGCGTTGCCGATGAGGTTCTGGTAGAGCTGCGTGAGCAGCGTGGCGTCACCTGCGACCGTGGGCAGTTCGTCACGCGTAATCTCCGCCCCGATTTCCTCGACGCGCGTGGCCAGCGCTTCGAGAGCATGGCCGGTGCACTGGCCGAGCGGCACGTGTTCGTATTTCGGGGTGGCGCGCCCCGCACGTGACAACATGAGCAGGTCCTGCACGAGCGTCTGCATCCGCTGGGCGGCGTCCACAATGAAGCCGAGATACCGCGCCGCTTGTTCCGGCAGGTCTTCCCCCAGGTCCTTGGCGAGCAGGTCACTGAATGCGATCAGCTTGCGAACGGGTTCCTGAAGATCATGGCTGGCGGCGTACGCAAACTGGTCGAGCTCCGTGTTGGAGCGAGAGAGCTCGCGCAGTAGGCGCTCGTTGTGTTCCACGATGCTCGCGTCCAGCAAGCGCAGGATTCGCGCCCCCCCTGTGCCCACGACCGAGTCTACCTGTCCGCTCTGGATAGCTTCGACGAACTCCACGAGCGCTCCGCGCTCGTTGCTCAGCTCCTCCAGCAACTGCTGCTTTTCCGCACCTGCTCCGGCACTATGGTTCATGGCGCCGCGGCTCCCGCGAACATGTCGGCCAGCTTCTCCGTCTCTCCCGCGACGACTTGTACCGGGGCTCCGGCCAGGATGCCGCCCACGTTGTGGAAGGGTTTCCCGATGTGCATGCCCACGTTGTCGATGTCGTATCGCCGGATGGCCTTGTCGTGCCAGGAGCCGCGCATCTTCAGGACGGTGATGCCGCGCTGCATCTCGCCCATCAGCTCCACGTAGCGCAGCAGGATGATCGTGTCGGTGACGGGCGAGACCTGGGTCTCGGTCGCCGATGTGCCCCCCACCAGGGATGCGGTCGTGACGGTGAACAGCCCGGCGATCTCGCGCTCCTTGATGAACGAGGTCAGCCCGATGACAAACTCGTGGAAGGCCTTGCCGGTCGAGACCCGCTGCATGGCCGAAAGACTGTCCACCGCAATCCGCTGGGGCGCAAACTCCTCGATCTCCCGCTTCATCCGCAGCAGGTGATCCTCTATACCGAGGGTCTCGGGGTAAGCGCACAGGATTTTCAGCAGACCCTGCTCCTCCCACTTGCAGAAGTCTTTGCCCCAGCCGATGGCGTTGCGCAAAAGCTGTTCGCGGGACTCTTCGAAGGCGAACACCAGCGTCTTCTCGCCACGTTGGCTACCGTCGTCCAGGAACGTCGTAGCCATCAGAGTCTTTCCGCACCCGGTCACCCCGCTGACCAGGATGATCGAGTCGCGGTAGAAACCGCCGCCGCACATCTCGTCCAACTCGTGATTACCGGAGCTGATCCGCGCGTTGGAGGACTTCTGCGTCAGCTTCCACGCCGACAGCGGCAGGACCTCGATGCCCTGGTCGGAAACCGTGAAGGGGAACTCGCCATTCTGGTGCGATGTCCCGCGGTACTTGAGCACCTCCACGGTCCGCCGCCGCTTCTCGTCCATCAGAATGTTGCGCAGGATGATCACGTTGTCCGCCACGAACTCCTCGACGCGGTGGCGGGCGATGTCCCCGTACTCGGCGGTCCGTTCAGTGGTGATCAAGGCGGTCACGCCCATCTTCTTCAGCGCGGCGGCAATCCGGAACAGCTCCTGGCGGACAATCCCAGCGTCTGAAAGCCGCTGGAACAGCGCGCAGATCGAGTCGATGCTGACCCGTTTGGCGTTTACCTTGCTGACGGCGGCCTCGATTCGCGCCAGCAGCGCCGAGAAGTCGTAACTGCCGGACTCGATGATCCTGCTCTCCGGATCCGGCGAGACGTCGAGCAGCGCGAGCTTTCCTTGTTGCTCATACACTCGCAGATCCCAGTTGAACGACTTCACGTTCCGCGCGATGTCGTCAGGAGTCTCCTCGAAGGTGACGAAGACGCCGCCTTCGTCGTGCTTCAGGATACCGTTGACAAGGAACTGCAAGGCCAGAACCGTCTTGGCGCTGCCGGACGAGCCGGCGACCAGCGTCACCCGTCCCCTGGGCACTCCACCGTTGGTGATCAGGTCGAGCCCCTTGACGCCCGTCGCGATCTTCGGAACCGGCAAGTGATTGTGCTGTTTTTCTGTCGTCGTCATTAGTTGGTCTCCTCGTTCATGTGGCACAGGCTTCCAGCCTGTGGATTCACCGGCAAGATGCCGGCGCCACAACTGCCGGCGCCACCGCTGACCAGGTCCAGCGCCTGGAGCACCTTGTCGCGATCGGACAGATCGCCGATGACCTTGCGCGGCGGCGGCGGCAGGTCTTTGACCAGCGTGGGCGTGGCGATGATCTTGTCCTTCTCGGCGAGTTCCGACTCCTTGAGCACATCGATGACCTTGAGGTCATACTGGCCGAACAGTTGTTCTTCACAGATGCGCTTGAGGTTATCGAGCGCCCGCATCGAGTTGGGCGACTGCCCGATCACGTACAGTCGTAACTGGTATTTCATGGTTCACCTTTCTGAAATGAACCGCCACTTCCAGGATCGTCAGGCGCCAGCGGACCGTTCGCTGAGCCTAGCAACTTGCCCGCGGACCTGCGGGACTCATCCGCGGACCCCCGGAAGTCACCGGCGGGACTCCCCCAGAGATCCCCGCCTCCGCGGAGGCGGGCCACGTGACAGCGCGGGCGCCGGTTTTCGGCCGCTCCGGCGTCGCGGGGGCCGACTTCACGGGACCTGATGGCCGTCGTATGATCGGGCCAGCGCCACGATCGGGTCGTAGCGCCGGGCAGCGCAGCGGCTGTGATCGCTGGTTTGTCGGGCAGGAGCATCATGCTTGACCTGTCAGCGGCAGGGCGGGGGCCGCCCGGTAGTAGTCCACCAGATTGCCCATGACCTCCAGGGCTAGCAGCCGTCCGTTCGCCGTGTAGGCCCGGGCCCGGTTGGGATGGGCACCCTCGCATTTGTCGGTCACTACTTGAATGTGCAGGTCGACCAGGTCGCGCGGGCCGGCCCCCTGATCTCCCAGGCGCTCCGCCAGGGCATTGATCTCCCGGCGCGGCGGCGGCTGGTCAAAACCGAGCGCTTCCAGGTAGCGGTCCAGCAACAGCCCGTACACGGTCTCGACGTTTAGCTTGAGCAGCTCCGCGACCTCGGCCGCAGTGAGCAGTGATTCCGGCAACATCGGCCTCCCTCGAAAGAGAACCGGCCCTCCGGGGCAAATCGCGCCCGTGCACGGACGAAATCGGTAATCTTCGGGAGCCGCTTAAAGACAGACCCGATCCGTGGCGAATTGGGCGTGAGGGCGCGTCCCATAATCGGTCATCCGGTCTGTTCCGGCCGGGACCGTTTCACCGGGTCCAAACACATTGAACACTGTGGGGGGAGGGCCTTTGGCGAAAACAACAGCTTACGCTTGCCAGACGTGCAACCGAATTAGAAGTATCACATGAGTAGACGTTCCGCCGGGGTTCGGAGCCGCTGCGGTCTGGCCGCGGGTTCGTTCGAGGATGTCGGAGATGAGGATTCGGCCCAACACAGCGAAAAAGCCCAGCGCGGCCCCTCCTCCCCCTGTGCAAACCGCACCCCCGCAGTCCCCCCAGGTCAAAAGAACCAAGTTGAGGAAGTAGCTGCTCGTGGTGCTGCTGTTGTTCGGACTCCCGGGCTGGTGGGTTTGGGACCAATTCCTGCGCACTTCGGCGCGCGGCATCATCGAGGTGGATACGATTCAGATCTCGGCCCCCCTGACCGGCTTGATCGAGTCCATGAGTGTCAAGGAAGACGGCGAGTATGAGGCCGGGACAATCGCGTTCACCATCCTGGACCGGGACAGCCGCGACGAGTTGGAAACCCTCTCCCTCCAACTTCGTCTGGTCGAGTCTCAGATTCTTGAGAAGGGCATGAACCTGAATCTCAGCCGGGCAGACCGCCTGTATGAACGTGACGACCGCATCGCGGAACGTCGGGCTGACCTCGGAAAAGCGTCTCTTGAACAGGCCCGACTCATCGCGGACATCGCGAAGTTGTCGGCGGAGATGCCTCTCAAGGAATTTCGCTTGGCGAGAATTGAGGAACTTGCGAAGAGCCATACTGCCAGCGAAGACGAGTTAGTCGCCGCCCGGGTCGAGTACGAGGCCGCTTCCGAGCAGTTAGCCCGCATTTCTCACGATGGTGAGAGAAGTGACGGTTTTCGCGGGGCG
>CAZDTB010000092.1:0-12998 GCA_964508075.1 uncultured Planctomycetales bacterium | reverse complement strand
AGAATCGCTGTCTCGCGCGGGCCGTGCGTGCCGAAGATGTAGAGCACCTCGTCGCGCACCTCGAGCTTGACGCCCAGGCGCGTGTACTCGATGCGCTCCGGCAGAAACGACGGCAGGTCAACCTTGAACGTGCGGCTTAAGATTTCGCGCAGCAGGCGGCCCTCGATCCAGTTCGGGGATTCGGTCGCGTCGGCGACGATCAACGCCAGGTCGAGCGACTTGAGCTGGTTGTTTTCGATAGTGAGGTCGGAGATGGTGATGTCGAGGCAGCCGGTCATCGTACCCCAGCCGAGCGCGTCGCTGAGCGATTCGAGCGAGATACCCACGCCGTCGCCGGAGGCCACGAATCGATCGATGCCGCGCGGCGAGAGGTCGGCGAGGCCGACGTCGAGCGTGAGCGTCCCGCGGACGCCTTCGAGGCTCCAGGTCGCGAGAATGTCGCCGAGCGAGACCTCGGTCAGCGTGCCGCGGAAGCGCAAACGGGTGGGCGAGCGGTTCTCGATGCGCAGTTCCTGCAACTCAATTTCGGGGCAGCGCCCGCGCCAGGGCACGGGCGTGAGCCCCGCGGTGCACTCCGGCAATTCGAGGTCGAGGCACTTGCCGCTGACCACCAGGCGGCGACCCTGCTCGTACTCCTGGTAGACCAGCCGCCCGTTGAAGCGCCCCGACGCGACCTTGATGCCGGCCAGCTCACGCAACCCGGCGACGCGAACCGGCAAATCCGGCGCGATCAGTTCGAGTCGGTCGATACGGATTCCAGAGCCGTGGGGGGAGAATTCGGCCGCGACCCGCACCGGTTCATCGCAAGAGTATCCGTTGAATTCGCGGCACAGGATCGAAGCGTGGCCGGCCTGCAGGCCTTCGAAACCGACCAGCCCGGCCGCCTGGCGAAGCTCGGCTCGGAACTGGTCCCGCTCAAACGAGACGTTCATGTTCTCGAAGGTCACGCGCCGCGGGCCCCCGGGGGCAAACCCGGGCCGCAGACCGGACTCGACCACCGCCCGATAATCCTGCCGCAGCCAGGTCCGCGTGGAAATCTCGCACGCCCCGCCCGAAAGGCGGATCTCGTAGGCGTTGGGGTCGTCGTCCGACGGTGTCCGCACGACCAACGCCCGTGCGCACGAGAGGGCCCGCCCCCGCCGCTCGGGCAGCCAGACCACCACGTCGCGAAACTCGCGCCGCTGGCGGGCCCGCGGGACCACCGCCCCGATATCGCTCGGCAGCCTCAGCCTGCTCTCAAGCCGCGCGGCGCAGCGCTGGCAATACCCGCCGGAGCGCAAGTACCACGCGTAGCCCCCGATCACGGCAAACAAGCCGAACATCAGGACGGCGACAATCGCGAGCAGGAGCAGTCGGCGGCGGCGCATGGGCGTGATTCTAAGCCCAATCGCCCGGCGAATCATCCGGCCCACCTTCAGCCGCGGCGCACAGATTACCGATTTCAGGATAAGCCGTATGCAGGTATGCGCGAGCACTGTCTTGGCGCTTCGGCCAAGCGTGATCCGCCTCGGAGGAACCATGATGCATCGTCTGCTCGTTCTCACCACCGCCGCTTCGCTGCTCGCGGCCGGCTGCAACATGCCCGGCGCGCGTCTGAACGCCCCGCCGCACGGACGGGCCTGCGAAACCTCGGATCTACAAGGGACGTACACGTACATGGGCGACAACGCGTTGCTGGCGGACATGACCGTGAACGACTCGCACTTTCTCCCGCACCGGGCGTCGCTGAATGACCTCGGCATACAGCGCTTGAGTCGCCTGGCATCGCTGATGGAGGCGTACGCCGGGACCATTCGCTTCGACACGGAGTTGACCGAGGAAGATCTGATCGCCCGGCGTGTTGAGGTGGTGACAGACTTTCTGGCCGAAGCGGGGATCGACACGACGCGCGAGGTGCTGGTACGTGAGATGTCGGGTGGCCGGGGCATGCCGGCGACCGAAGCGATCCTGATCAAGGTCAAGGAAGGCACGTACGACCCGGAGAAGAAGCAGTCGCAAGGCACCAGCACCGGGGCAACGACAGCGAAATGAGGAACTACGGAAACAGGAGTCGCACCGTGTACATAACGCCGGGCCGATTCTGGCTAGCCTTTGCCGGCATTTCTCTCGTGTTTTGCGTTGGTTGCCAGCAGTCCCCGCCGCACAAGGGCACACTGGGCAATCTGCCGAGCCAACTGCCGAACGGTGAGGAACCGAGGGTCAACGCGACGACGTACTTCGCGCACGGGCATCTGCTCGAACGGCAGGGCCACTTTGAGCGGGCGGCGGTGCAGTACCGCAGAGCGCTCGCGCTACAGCCGGAATTCCTCTCGGCGCGCAACCGGCTGGGAATCACGCTGAACAAGCTCGGGCGCAACGACGAGGCCACGCAGCACTTTCAGCGGGCGCTGGTCAAGCATGCCGCGACGGCGTACGTGCACAACAACCTGGGATTCAGCCTGTACCTGGAAGGCAAGTACGAGCAGGCCGAGACGGCTCTGGCGTTGGCCCTGGAGCTCAAGCCGGATTTTGCCCGGGCGCACATGAACCTCGCCCTGGTCTTGGCACGGTTGGACCGCTTCGAGGAGGCGTTCAACGAGTTGACGCAGGCCGGCAGCGAGGCGGACGCCTGTTACAACATGGGGATCCTTCTCGCGGAGGCGGAGAAGTACGCCGAAGCAGCGCAATACCTGGAAGCGGCGTTGGTGGCCCGCCCCGAATTCGACGCCGCCCGGCAGCAGCTTCGTGAGGTCTCGCGCCTGACCGCCGAGAGGGATGCGCGTGAGGAAGCGTTGGCCGCCGAGAGGGATGCACGCGAGGAAGCGTTGGCCGCCGAGACCGAAGCTGACGATGCGAGCGCGGAACCGGTGGAAGAGTTCGTCGCGGGCGCTCCGGTTGAAGAAGGGCCGCCGGCGCCGGCGGAACCCGAGGCCACGGAAGCAGCCACCGGGCAGGCGGCCTGCGAGCCGACGGAATCTGTTGCGGCGGCGACCCACGGGGAGGATGAGCCCGAGGCGCTCGAATTCGCTCAGGAGCCCGGGGTCGACACGGACCTGCTGTTCGCAATGATCAACGAGGCGATTACAGCGTTGCGAAACAGGCATACCGAGTCGTTCGACGCACTATGGTGCCAGATCGGCTATTACCTGTTTCCCAACACCGCCCCGGCGGAGCCTCAGCCCCAGGCTGAATGGCTAGCCGACCAGCCCAAGGCTGGATGGCTAGCCGACCAGCCCGAGGCTGAATGGCTAGTCGACCAGCCCGAGCTCCTCGAGGCCTTCGGCCAGCGGCCGGTCGGCAAATAGGTTCTCGTATACGCGACGATACTGCGCGATCATACGCCGCCTGCCAAAGGCGGCGTTTGCGTGCGCCCGCGCCGCTTTCACCTGGCGGCTGGATTGGTCCTGATTCTCGAGCGCTTGCAGCATGCGGCGGCAGGCGTCCTTGGGATCGCCCGGACGACACAGCCAGGCGGTCCGTCCATGTGTGAGCAACTCCCTGGTCACGGGGACGTCGGAGGCAATAATCGGCCGGCCGACCGCCATCGCATAGATGACTCCTGTCAGTGGTGCATCCCCCGTCGGCAGATAGACCGCGAGGTCGGCGGCAACCAGCAGCGGGGGTAAGGTAAATCGTCGCCCCACCGCGCGCAGCGTCTCGCCTAGCCGACACGATTCAACCAGCCGCACCACGCGCGAAGTCTCCCGACCAACGTCGGGCACGATCACGCGCACACCCGCCCGCGCGTGTTCCAGTAGCGTGGCGCCCCACGCCGCGGTCAGCGCACCGGTCTCACGGCGCACCGGCGGGAGGATCAACACGCCGGCATGCCCCGACGAAATCCCAAGCTGCCGACGCAGGCTCGCTCGGTTCGCTGTCTCAATCGCGGCTGCGTCGACCGAGTCGCGAATCAGAGCGCACGCGTCGGGCGGCACGCCCATCGCCCGCAAGCGCTGCCGGGCTGCCTCACCGGGGCATACGAAGCGCACGAACCGCTCCGATGAAAACCAGGGCGGCAAACCCGCCGACCCGCGAGAACCAAACGGCAACTCAACGTCCATCAGCAGTCGGAAGCTGTCCGCCGCGCGCGACGGTTCACGGGGCGCGCCATCCCCGGCAGTCCTCAGCACCCAGCTCAGCGCATTGCCAGACCAGATGTGTACGATCGTCTGCCCACCCGGTGGAATCATGCTTGCCAGCGAACGTCGGGCCAATTGGCCGACGCCGAACGGCGTCCGTACCCGCTCGACTTTCCCGAGCCCGGCGCGATCCACGCTGCCGCCGCCAAACTGGATGACGCGTTGGCGGCCCAGTGCGGGCTGGGTACGCAGCGTCCCGAGCACCTCGAGTCGGGAGGCGGGCGTGTCGCTGCCGACTACGTGGAGCACACTCAAATCACGATGCGACATGGCCCAGATTGTGCCCGCTTGACCGCGCCGTGTCGAATCGCCGCGAGAGGTCCGCAGCACATGCCAAGGGGTGCCCCCGTTTGGGTCTCAAACCATCGGGTGCTATACTCATCCGACTTGCTCTTGCGAGAGAGGTTGGTACGCGACACATGCGCAGACAGATCATCATCTCGGCCGTACTGATCGTTGCTCTGTTGGCCGTCGCCGCCGGCGTGACCGGGCTTCTGATTCGGACCGCGCCGCAGCCGGCGACCAGCAACACCCCCCAGCCGGCGCTGTTGGTGCGCGGGCTGGAGCTCAAGCCGCAGACCGTGGTCGAGCCGATCGTCGGCTACGGCACCGCCCGCGCTGATCGCCGCGCCTGGATCGCCGCGCAGGTTTCCGGTGAGCTGGTCGAGCTGAGTCCCAGATTGCATATCGGCGAATTGGTCGAGGACGGCGAGTTGCTGATTCAGGTCGACGACCGCGATTATCAGCGGCAGCTGGAGCGCGCCCGCAGTCTGCTGGCCGCCGACCAAGCCCGGCTCGAACGCCTCGCGGTCGAAGAAAGGAACGTGGACCGCCTGATCGACATCGCGACGGCCGAGCTGGAGATCGCGCAACGGGAATACGAGCGCGTACTTGGGCTGTTTGAAGCCGAGCAGGCGCCGCGGCGTGAATTGGACGTGGCCCGGCAGGGTTTCGAGCAGGCCCGCCGGGGGCTGTGGACGCTCGAGAACGAGAAGTGGCTGTTTCCGCAGCAGCGGGCTGCCGAGGCGGCCAGCCGCGATTTGCACCGGGCCGACGTGGGCCTGGCCGAGCTGAGTCTCGAGCGGTGTCGCATCCACGCGCCTTTCCGCGGGCGGCTGGAGACGGTCGAGGTGGAGATCGGCGAGCGGGTGGCCGTCGGGACGCGCCTGTTCGCGCTGCTGGACCCCGACCTGATCGAAGTGCCGGTCGAACTGCCCGTTTCGCTGCGCGACCGCGTGGCGACCGGTGCGAACTGTCAGTTGCAGCTGGAGAGCAATCGCGACGTGGTTTGGAGTGGGCAGGTTGCCCGGATCGCGCCGAGCGCCGCCCAGGCCACCCGCACGTTCTCGCTGTTCGTCGAGGTCGACAACACGCGACAGGAGCCACCGCTGATGCCCGGGCTGTTCGTCCGCGCCCGGATCGACGGGCCGACCTGGCGTGACGTTCTGGTCATCCCGCGCGGCGTCATTCAGCAGGGGCACGTGTTTGTCCACGACGGCGGTCTCGCTCGCCACCGAGCCGTGAAGATCGACCGACATGTACTCGACCAGACTCTCGTCAACGGCTTGAAGGTGGGCGAGATCGTCATCACCAGCAACCTTGACGCCTTGTACGACGGCGCCCCGGTCCGAATCCAGCACGATCCCACCCTCGCCGGCGACACCCGGGAGGGCGAGGCTCCTGCCGAGCCGGCGTCGCCGGGGGAGCAAGCGGCGGAAGGCTCATGAAATCGCTCCCACGCCTCAGCGTCGACAATCCGGTTCTGGTAAACATCGTCATGTTTGCCATTCTGATCGGCGGCGTTTACGCCGCCCTGACGCTGGTGCGCGAGATGTTCCCCGAGTCGCGGCCAAACGCCGTGCTGATCACGGCGCCGTACCCCGGCGCAACCCCACTCGAGGTCGAGAAGGGCCTGGCGCTACGGATCGAGGAGGCGGTCAAGGACATCGAGGATATCGACAGAATCGTCACGCAGATCGGCGAGGGGCTATGCACCGTACAGGTCGAGATGACCAGCGAAATGGACGACATCGATCAGGCCGTCAACGACTTCAAGGCCGCGATCGACACCATCCCCCGGGACGAGCTGCCGGAAGAGGCGGAGGAGATCCGCGTTGCGAAATTGGAGCCGCGGTTGCCGGTGATCGCCGTGACGATCTTCGGCGACGTGGACGAGCGGACGCGCAAGCTGGTCGGTGAGCGGCTGCGTGACGACCTGCTGCTGCTACCGGAGATCAGTGACGTCGAGCTCGGCGGGGTCCGCAAGGCCGAGCTGACCGTCGAGGTCGAGCCCGAGAAGCTGGTTGAATACGGCACTTCTCTGACGGAGGTTGCCGGCGCGATCCGGGCGGCCAACCTCGATCTCCCGGGCGGCCAGGTCAAGACCAGCCGGCAGAACGTCTCGGTCCGCACGCTCGGCGAGACCGACGACGCGGACCGGATCGCCCAGACCATCGTGCGCACCACGGCCAATGGCGAGCTGGTTCGTGTGCAGGATCTCGGCTCGGTGATCGACGGCTTCGCGGACGTCGATATTGTCGGCCGGTTCAACGGCAAGCCGGCGGTAAGTGCGACGGTGTACAAGACCGGTGAGCAGGATGCGATCCGCATCGCCGACCACGTGAAGGCCTTCGTCGCCGGCAAGGCCCGCCAGCCGATGGAGCTGAACTGGCTGGCGCGGGTGAAGAACGTGGTCGGAATCAGGACCGACGCCCAGCGGATCTATCAGCAGGCACACAATGATCCATACCCGAGTAACATCACGATTCGCACGCACAGCAACCTGGCCCGGTTCATTGAGAGTCGTCTCGATCTGCTGAAGCGCAACGGCTTGTGGGGCCTGGGCCTGGTCTTTCTCTCGCTACTCTTCTTCCTCAACATCCGGGTGGCGTTCTGGGTGATGATGGGGTTGGTGCTGTCGGTCTGCGGGGCGGTGGTCCTGATGAGTCTGCTCGGGGCGACGCTCAACCTGATCAGCATGTTCGGCCTGATCGTCGTCCTGGGGCTGATCGTCGATGACGCGATCGTCGTTGGCGAGA
The DNA here is from genome assembly GCA_964508075.1 of uncultured Planctomycetales bacterium. Lineage (GTDB taxonomy): Bacteria > Planctomycetota > Phycisphaerae > UBA1845 > Fen-1342 > JALSRY01. The sequence goes on along the minus strand of CAZDTB010000092.1, from coordinate 5,842 downwards.
ACATCTACCACCGTGTCGAGCAGGGCGAAGACCCGCGGAGTGCCGCGGTCACCGGCACGCAGGAGGTAACCTGGCCGGTGGTCGTCGCCGTCTGCACCACGATCGGCGCCTTTGTCCCGCTGATGTTCATCGAGGGTCGCGTCGGCGACTTCATGGGCGTGCTCCCGGTGGTGGTCATGTGCGCCCTGAGCGTGTCGCTGATCGAGGCGTTTTCGATCCTGCCCTCGCACCTGGCCGAGGCGCTCAAGCCGATCGTGCGCAACGGCGATCACGCGCGGCCGCAGACCTGGACGGCGCGCATCTCCCGCTCGGTCAGAGGGACCGAACAGCGGTTTGTCCTGAGTATGCTCAGCAAGCACTACGAACGGCTGGTGCGCCTGGCGGTGCGCTATCGTTACGTCACCGTGACGGCAGCTACGGCGGCATTGTTGATTACCGTCGGCCTGGTGGCGGGCGGGCATGTGCCGCTGGTGTTCATTCAGAAGATGGACTCGGAGACGATCGAGGTGAACCTCGATATGCCCATCGGCACCCCCGCCGAACGAACCCTGGAGGCGATGGGAGTCATCGAAGAGGCCTGCCTGGAGGCCGACGAGGTCCAGACCGTCTGGGCGATTGTCGGCGCTCGAATACGCGCGAGTACGCACGGGATGGAGGCCGCGCGGGTCTCGCATCTGGCTCAGTTGTTCGTCGAGCTGAAAAGCGTGGAAGAACGTGACCGGTCCAGCGACGAAGTGATCGCCGAGCTGCGCAGCAAAACCGCCGGCATACCGGGCATCAACGCGCTGCGTTACCAGTCGATGCACGGCGGGCCGGGCGGCGCGGAGATCGAGATCGAAGTCACCGGCGAGCGGATGGACCACATCCTCGCCGCCACCGAAGTGCTCAAGAACAAGCTGGCGCAGTATCAGGGGGTGTACGATCTGGTCGACGACTATGAAGAGGGCCACCCGGAGTTGCAGATCGAGCTGCTCGATTCGGCCCGCCCGCTGGGGTTGACCACGCGTTCGCTCGCGACCGAAGTGCGCGGCGCGTTCTACGGCTTGGAAGCGCGCACGCTGCAACGCGGCCGCGAAGACGTTGACATCCGCGTGCGCTTCCCCGAAACCCGCCGCAAGCATGTCTACGAACTGGAGTCGATGCGCGTCGCGACGCCGAGCGGCGCGACCGTGCCGTTTTGCGAAGTTGCCCGGCTGGAAGAGGCGCGTGGGACGGCGGCGATCCGGCGCGTCGACCAACGCCGGGCCGTGGTCGTCTCGGCCGACGTCGATCAGCGTCAGAGCAATGCCGAGCAGATCATCGCCGACCTGGGCCCGACGATTGCCGGGCTGGAACGGGACTACCCCGGGGTACGGGTGGTCTTCGCGGGCAACAAACGCGAGACGGCCAAGTCGCTCGGCTCGCTTCGGCGGGATTTCTTCATCGCGCTGACCATCATCTACTTCATGCTGGCGGGACTTTTCAAGAGTTATATCCAGCCGCTGGTGGTATTGACCGCGGTACCTTTCGGGCTGAACGGTGTAATCGCCGGCCACCTGATGACCGGTTACCCCCTGACCATCCTTTCGATGATCGGGGCGGTGGCGTTGACCGGCATTGTGGTAAACGACGCGCTCATCCTGGTGAACTTCATCAACAAGGAGGTCGAGTCCGGCCAGGCCGTCGGCCAGGCGGTGGTCTCCGCCGGCTTGCGGCGGCTGCGCCCCATCCTCCTCACGTCGCTGACGACCATCCTCGGCCTGGCCCCGCTGATGACCGAGACGTCGTTCCAGGCCAAGTTTCTCATCCCGATGGCGATCTCGATCAGCTTCGGCTTGGCGTTCGCGACCGTGCTGACGCTCGTGGTCGTCCCGGCCAACTACGTAATCGTGCACGACCTGAAGCTGATCGCTCGCCGCATCTGGCGCGGGCCGGCGCCGCTGCCCGCCGATGCGACCCCGGCGTAACGGGCCTGCCGACCGTCGCTGCGTTTCAAGTGAGAAGGGGGACCGGCTGCTACAACCAACTGCATGCGCTGAACGTCCGAAACGGCTTCCGGGCTACTCCTCGCCGGAGGCTGAGGTGGATTTCATGCGGATGGTTCCCTTTCGGCGGGGGCTGGTGGTTCCCGAATCCGAGTCTGAGGCGGATTCCTTGGGGATGCTGATCACTCGGGGTCGGGCGATGGCTTCTTCCTCTTGCCTCTCCTTCTCCTCTGCTTCGGAGAGCCAGTCGAGCACGCTGTCTTCCAGCGTTTTTCTCTTGGGGACCTCGAATTTTTCGCCACACTTCTTGCAGCGGGCCCGGCGGCCCTGGAACTCGACGGGTAGGCGATACTTGGCCCCGCAGTTGGAACAGTTGCACTTGATGAAGTCAGCCACGACTCACCTCGTTCTGCCCGTTGCGGCCCGCTTGAGCCGCGCAGGTGCCAGAGACACCCGAAATCCCTCCCGGGGCCCGGCATCCGTGTTCTTGCTGTCGGCTGAGTTACGACTCAGGATGAACGAGTATGAGTGCTGCTATCCACAATCGAATAACGCTTACCCTCGCGGGTGCTCAGCCGTCACCCCTTACGACCTCACCGTATCACGGCCAGCGTTCGATTGCAATAGATTCTATCGGCATGTGCCCGCCGGGGCTCGATCCGATCGAAGGCGAGCAATGAACCCCGCGATATTATGGGCGGAACCACTCGCCGCAGCGGTCGCACAACGCGTGATTATCGAACTTCAACCGCAGATGTGATTCGCGGGCCGCCTGCAGCGCCGCACCGCGCCACAGGCCCGCGACCGTCTCCGAAAACCACGACCCGAACGCCGTTCCGCCACTCACGTCCTGGCTGCACAACGCCGCCCGCCCGTCCGCCAACAGCATCATCCGACTCTCCAGCCGTCGGCACGGACTACGCAGCGGCGGTCGCATGCTCAGGACCGAATCGGCCGGCAGCAGCCCACCATAATCGTTGTGTCCGCGGATCACCGCCCAGCCAGTGGCCTTGATCCATTGCTCGAAGAACGCCTCCAGCTCCCCCAGCGTCGCCGCGCAGCGCGTCAGGCTGCACGCGATGACCGGCTGGGGGCTCTGCCGCGAGCGGCGGGCGGCCTGAAGCCGCTCGATATTCTCGATCACACGTGCGAAAGCGTCTGCGTTGTGGACGGTTCGGTACGTCGCGGCACTGTTAGCGTCGAGCTGCACCTCGATCAGGTCGACGCCGTGCTCGATCAAGGCCTCCAGCGTCGTATCCGGCAACTCCACCAGTGTCGTGACGACCGCGAGGCCGCATACGCCCGCCGCTCGAATCCGCCCGCAGATCTCGGAGAATTCCGGGTGCAACAGCGGATCGCCGTGACCGCCAAGCACGAGCAGACGGTCGTCGTACGCGACCAGTTGCCCGGCGAGCCGGCTGACGGCCTCGAGGTCTTCGAGTCGACGCCGCGGGACGCGCTGGCCGCGCGGGCGCAACGTGGTCTCGGGCAACGGATCGTCGGTGGTCAATTCCAGTTCGACCTCGACCGGGAGGCTGCCGGCCCGATCGTGCCCGTCGGCCCGCACCCAGGCACAGAGGGCCCGCGCGTCGCAATCTTCGCCCAGCTCCGTCAGGGCCTCGGTCAACAGCTCGCGGCTGCGGAGCGTGTCGGCCGTCAGCCGGGCCGTCGTCTGGGAGACGTCGGAGTCAATCCGCAGGCACGGCTCCTTGGTGATCGGATCGGTCTGGGCGATCTCCGGGCGGTAGCTCAGCAACAGGCCGACCGGGTACTGCTGCTCGAGCAACTCGCGCGTCATCTCCCGCCGCAGGATGATGCCCGCCAATCCCGGCGGGGCTTGGGTGAAGACGAAGCGGGCTTCCGCATTGTTCGCGCGTTGATGGGCAACCATGTCCGACGCGATCCCGACGTCGAGCGCCGCCTGATGCCCGTCCAGGCACAGCACGCCCTCGCACCGATAGTGATCCACCACGCGCCCCACGTTGAGCGGCTCGACGTACTCGTCGAACCAGCTCGTGCCCAGCGGGCTGCCACGCCAGCCTTCCAGGTTCCACTTGCGACCGCAGCGCAGCAGGCGGCGGCGCGGGCGGACGCCGTCGTCCAGCTCCAGCACGTCAACCTTGTCCGCCAAACCGAGCTCGCGAACGACCTGTCCGGCGGCCTGCCGGTCGCGCGGCTGCACGACCAGGCAGCGTCGCTCGAGCCCCGCGACACGCATCAGGCGCGTCAACGTATGCCCCAGCACGCTGCGCGACCCGAGCCGCGTCGTGAGCTGCGACGGCCCGCCCAGGAACGTCTCGGCAAAGTCGGCGAAGACGGCGGCAACAATTTCCATCACATTCGCTCGCGCAGGCGTGCGAGCGCTTCGGGCAACACGCGTTCCAGAAACTCGCAGCCCTCAACAAAGCTCTCCACAAACTCGCGATCGCGGCGCAGCCGTCGGCGGGCCGTCTCGGGCGTCTCGGTCTCCGGCGTGCCGATGTCGCGATCGGCGGCGTAGCGGCGCAATTCCGCCAGCGCCGAAACGTCGAGCACCAGCCGATACATGGGCTCGTACTTGTGGATGAGCGTGCGCAGGGCGTCGACACGCACGATCAGGCGGTTGAATTCCGTCGGCTTTTCGACGAGAGATTCGAGCTTCTCGAGCAAGCCCATCATCTCGCGCGCGGTTTTGCGCACGTGCCGGAGCTCCTCGACGCGTTGCTCAAGCGCCGCGCACGCCCGCGCCTGCAACTCGCCCGCCAGCGGATCGGCCGTATCGGCCAGCAGATCGGACGGCAAGGGGCGCGTGCAGTAGCGTTCGGCGGCGGCGCGCAGCGGGCTGACCTCCGCCCCCGCCAGCGGCACCCCGCCTTCCGAGGCCTGAATGATCCGCTGTGGGGCGGTGGCGATATCGCTCTCGAACTGCTCGCGGTAAGTGAACAGCAACTCGTCGTTGTACGTGTCGCGACCATGGATGTCTTTGGTGGTCCGCAGGATCGGCCGGTTGCGCGCGATCCGTTCCCACTGCTTCATTTCGATCGTCTGAAAGCGGTTCAGCTCCGGCCGCCAGATCTTCTCGATCGGGCTGCCGGGCATGTAAAACATGCCCTCGCTGAACGCCAGGTCCTGGCCGACAAAGATGATCGGGTCACAGCCGAGGTGTTGCGCCAGGTAAAACGCCAGGTGCGCCACCGTCGTCCCGGGGCGCAGGCTCCCGCGCGCGGGCCCGTGCTCCTGAAGCAGCGTGTCGTAGAATCTGTGCCACAGCACGCGCTTCCCGCCGCCGAACATGTCCAGCACATGCCAGGTGGCCTTGGGTTCGGCGATCAGGGCGCAATCGCTAACATCATCGACTCCCCGGAAGAATTCGGTGGACACTTCGTGGAAGTCGAGGCTGGTGACGAAGTGCGGCATGATCCTCAGCGAGTGCAGGAGCCGCAGAACGGTCTGCACGCTGATGATCACCGCCCGCTCGCGCAGCGGCCCGAGCTGCGCGAGGTTGCGCGCGAGCGACGGCCCGGCGGCGACGACAATCGCGGGGTAGCCCGCCGCCTTCCCCTGGAGCACTTCGATCCCGCGGTTGCCGAGATAGGCGGGCAAGTTCAGGGCAATGTTCTTAAACGTGATCCGGGAATTCTTGAGCAGCGTTACCAGGTTGGTGCGCGCGACCGAGACGAAATCAGTCAGCAGCCGGCGCATCTGCTCGTGAAACCGGGCGTGGTAGCGCTTGGTGTGCGGCAGGGCCACAATCTGCAGGCCGAGCAGCACGTTGGCATTACACGTCGAGAGCTTTCGGTGCAGCGCGTTCTTGTCGGTCGACGTCAGGAGAATCAGCCGGCCGTTGTCGATCAGACCGGAAAAATCGTGCAGGCACAGCGCCGCCTTGAGCAAGCCCA
>CAZDTB010000091.1:0-13058 GCA_964508075.1 uncultured Planctomycetales bacterium | reverse complement strand
CGCATACTCCACACTGTCCCGCTTCACATAGGCGCCGTCGTTCAGCGGCTTGGCCGCGACCAGCACCGGCTTGACCAGCTTGACCCGCGCCCCGATCCGCACCGTCCGCTGCACGCGCCCGTCGCGGCGGAGCGTGATGCTGAACTCCCGCAAGCCCAGCTTCTGCCCACGGTTGCCGCGGATCGAGAAGTCAAACGGCGGCGTGGTCAGGTCCAGAAACTCCTGCCCGGCCCGCTCGAACTCGATCTCAACCGTCCCGCCGGCGGACGACAACTCACGTTCGATCCGGGCGCGCAGGACACCCGCCAGGGTCATCGCACCGGCTTCGTACGAGCGCTGGCGCATTAGCGGCGCATCGTCACCCGCTCCGTCTGCCAGCGCTTCGGCCGCGGCTGTCTCCAGGGTCACATGGCACGACAACGCCCCGCTGACCAGGACGCGGGCCAGGTTGATCCCCAGCTCTTCCAGCCGGTAGACGATCTGGTCATGCGTGATCTTCGTCTGAGTCGGTGCGACCAGATCTGCCACGGCTGGCCGGTCGCCGATCTCCGCCAGCAGTCTCGGATCGGCTTGCGCGAAGTCGAGAACGTCGGCGAGCGTAACCATGTCGCCGCGGGCATAGACCTGCGGACGCAGCTTCAGCCGACTCACGTCCTTCTCGATCAGGTCGGCGGCGGCGCTCCCCGCCAAGGCCACCGATACAAGACTGATTTGCAGCACCATCTTCATGCGTTTACCTCCAAGGCGCGCCGCTCACTGCCGGCACTACCGTCGCAAGTTCGCCACGACCTGGAGCGCCTGGTCGGCGGTCTGGATCGACTGGGAGTTCATCTGGAAGACCCGTTGGGTCTTGATCAGCTCGACCAGCTCGGTCACCGCCTCGGTGGTGCTTTGTTCGAGGTGGCCCGGCATGATGGTGCCCAAGCCCTCCTCACCCGGATTACCTTCGGTGGGCGTTCCGGAAGCTTCACTCTCGAGGTAGACGTTTGATCCATACTGGATCAGACCACCGGGATTGGAGAAGCGAGCCAACTGGAGCTGACCGAAAATCTGAATCTCTCCATTCTCGTCAAGTCCGCTGATTTCACCATTGCTCCCGATCGACACGTTGCTGGTCGGGATCTCTTCGGAGATCGTCGGCGTGTCACGCAGGCGATAGCCCATGCTGTTGCCCAGCACTAGCTCGCCGTCCGCGTTGCGCACGAAGTTTCCCGCCCGCGTGTAGGCCGTCCGCCCGTCCGGCAACTCCACCTGGAACAACCCGTCGCCCTGGATCATGGCGTCGAGGTTGTTGCCCTGGATCGCCGAGCCCTGCTTGAACTCGATCTGGGTGTTGCTCACCAGCACGCCCAGGCCGATCTGCGTGCCCAGCGGGGTCGACGTTTCGGTGCTGGTTTGCACGCCCGGCTGGGCCCGGATCTGATAGAGCAGGTCCTGAAAGTTCACCCGCGACGACTTGAAGCCGACCGTCTCGGCGTTGGCGATGTTGTTCGCGATCACGTCGATCTTGGTGGACAGGGCCTGCATTCCCGTGGCGGCGGTATGAAGAGCCGTGATGGCCATGGCGTGCGTCCTTGTGCTCGAGTTATCAGCCTTCAGCTATCAGCAACCAGCTTTCAGTTTCGTTCCTATGTGTTAGCCACTACGTTGATCAGCCGACCAGCGGACTGGTCTTGCAGCGTGAGCATCTGCGCGTTGAGCTGGTAGGCGCGTGCCGCCCCGATCATGGTGACCAGCTCCTGGATAGGCACCACGCCCGAGCTTTCTGTGAATCCGGACTCCAGTCTGGCCGCCGAGCCCGTCAGCCGGGCATCGCCGAGCGCGAACCGGTTCGCGCCCGCTTTGCGCAGCGCGCTGTAGTCGTCGACATCCACCAGCCCCAGCCGGCCGACCGTCACGTTGCCCTGGCTGATGCGGCCGTCTTGGTCGATTGAAGGTTGCTCCCCACGCGGGTTCAGTCGAATTGGCTGACCGGCCTGTCCCAGAATCGAGGCACCGTCCGTGGCCGAAACCAGCCAGCCGTCGGCGTCCATGACCGTCCGCCCGTCGCGCGTCAGATACTCCCGGCCGTTCGCACTTACGCGCAGAAACCCCGGGCCGGCAATCGCTACGTCGAGCGGGTTGTCCGTCCTGATGAACGCCCCTTCACTGAAGTCGGTGTCGGTCCGCGCCAGCCAGACCCCTCCGGAGAGCGCCTCCATCAGATCGTTCGTCGGGCCGGACCGCCGACCCGCCTCGCTGGCGCGCAGTCGCTCCGCAAAGGTGGCGATCTCGCGCTTGAAGCCGACCGTCTCGCCGTTGGCGATGTTGTTGGCCAGCACGTCCTGACGGTATTCGTTCACCATCATCCCGGCCGCGGATTGGTATAGCCCGTAGATCATGAGAGCCGCCTCCGCTTCCCGCGAAAACGCCGGGGGTGCACCAGGCAGCCGTTTCGCCGACGCAGCTCGCGCGCTGATCGCCGCATAGCCTCGGTGAGCACGCGCCGACCGAGCTCGCGCCAGTCGGGCAAGGGCTGGTTGCGGTTCGGAATGGTCGAGGGCTCGGGCAGGCGGTCTGCCGGAACGGCTTGCTCAGCGTTGTCACGCTTGTTGTGTCGCACTGCGCGACTCCGTGTCTGGCCCATATCCGCTTGGCCCCCGCGCCTATCCGAGGGCGCGCGAACCGCCGCGGATTCAAACCGAGCGCGTTCAGTGACCGTCGAGAGGACGGGCACACAGCGGTGCCTGGGCAGATCACGTGCCAGAGTCGCGAGCGGTTGTCCGCCGACGGCCGATGGCGGAGGCTAAGTCGGCTAGTCCGGTGGGATTAACGGCGTGCACAACGGCCGTGGGATTCAGCCCGCGCAGGAGCGTGAGTCACGCTAAGAACGCAGCTCTTGCACGCAGGAGGCAAGTTATGCCGATGGGGCGGGAAATGGTCAACGGTCAACGCGAGATCGCCATATCACCCGGCTGAAGCGGCGTTGCCGGTTCGCGGTCGATCAACTCGGCGACAACGATCTTTCGTTCCGAGAAACGCTTGACCACGCGGAGTCGCGCCACGAGCTGCCCATCGCGCAGAACAGCCAGCTCCATGCCGACCCACGCGCGGGGCAGCTCGAGCGTCACCAGGCGGCGCTGGGCGTCGTAGACGCGCAGCGTCCCACTCACCGGCGGCAACGCTTCGAGGTCTCGTGCCCGGCGCAGGGCCGTCGCCGCGATCTCCCGTTCCCACGCCGGCGCCGATTCTCCGAGTTGCTCGAGCAGCGGCCGGCCGAGCGGAGAGTCGAAGTTCGTCAACTCAACCGCCGCCGCCAGCCTCAGCGAGCGGTCGCCGTCCGCGAGCAACTCCACCAGCACGGGCTCGGCGACCTCGACGTGCATCCCGCGCAAAGCCTGCACGGCTCGCCGCCGCTGCCGTGGCCCAGCTTCGCGCAAGTATGCCAGCCAGTCACTCGCGGCCAGGACGGAATGATCTTCCAGATACGCCGGCGTATGGCGGTAGTAAATCTCGAGCGTCAGCACGCACAACGCCGTCGTATACACCCGGCCGCCTTGCCGACCCCACTTGCCCCAGTTCGGGCCGAACGGTGGCCAACTGCCGTACGAATGGCGTTTGCGATCCCCGCTGGCCGTACGCCGATCCTGCAACGGCAGGATCGCGTCGCGCAGCCGGGCGTTCCAGCGCTCCCAGTGCTCCCCGCCGGCCTGGAACATCGCGATCGTGCCATAATACCAATAGTAATAGCTGTGTAGCTGTGTCGGATCGCGGCCCTGGAGCAGCGACTGTGAAGGCAACTGCTGGAAAAGCAGCGCCTGTTGCCGACGCATCAGCGCACTGTCGAACCGCCAGCCGAGCAACTGCCCGCAGGTTAACCCGGCGGCGGTCATCGCCGGGCCGTAACGATAAACGGGTTCGAGCGTCTGCTCGTCGATCTTGAAGCCGATTCCCGCGTCGGCGTAGCGCACGCGTCCGTCCCGCTCCGCCGCCCGCTCGAAGTGTAGGGCCGCCTTCACCAGCACCCGCCGTGGAACGTAAATCCCGGCCGCCAGACAGGCGTGCAACGCCTGCACCGCCCAGGCGGTGATCGAGGTGTCGTTTCGTCCGGTGTCGTTGCGCGGCAAGTAGTCCCAACCGCCCAGTTCCTGTTGGCTCAGCACGAGCCGCGTGACCGCCCGCTCCAGCGGGACGACCGTTCGCGGATCACCTGTCAGGGCGTGGTGCTCGGCCAGCGCGAACGTTGCCAGCGTGTCGTTATAGCCGGCCATCGTCTCATCGTGGCCGAACCCGCCGTTGTGCCCCTGGGCCCGCAGCAGCGCCTCGATCGCCCGCCCGACAACCTCCTGGTAGGGACCCTCGCGGTCGGTGTACCCCGCTCCCAGAAAAGCGAGCAGCGCCAACGCCGAGAGTCCCTCTCGGAATGAATACCCTCTGGCCCCGACCGCTATTCCCGGGCAGGGATCGTCGGCCGGGCAGTGCCGTGAGAATTCAAAGCGGTCCCACGTGCCGTCCCCGTCCTGATGGGCCGCGAGCCACGCCAACCCCAATTCGATCGCGTCCTCCGTCCTCGGCGTCCCGCCGAATTCGCGCACGCGTCGCTGCCGGGCCGCGACGGAACGGTCCAACCTGCCGTCGTCGGCGGTAATCCGCGCAGCGTCGAGCAGCCGGCCGGGTTCGGATGTCGCCGAGGGCGTGCCAACCTGGACCCAGCGTTTCTCGATGACGGGCGCCACCGGTTCGCCCGCGGACTCGGGCGGCTCAAGTGTTCGGACGGCGGGGCGGGCGGTCTCTCCGCGTACGAGTGGGGTTGCGGACCGCGTGGGCGCGGCGGGAATTCCGGGAAGACCGGTCGGCGAGTCGTCACTCTCGACCGGACGCAACGGCGCCGGCTCCGGGACGCGCGTCAGCCAAAGCGGCATCGCCACGATCGCCGCCGCCAGCAGCCCCAGGTACACCCCGGCGAAGATCGTCAGGCGGCGCCGAGAAGGGCGCGACGCGTATGGTGGGAGCGGTGCGGACATCACCCGCTTATTGTAGACGGAACATCGGCTGAGGCGTGACGGTCTTTCGGCGGGTGCTCATCCTGCCGTTCAGCGCTGGCTATTCCGGCCGCGAATCCCGGATCGATTGGATCCGGTCGCAACCCAGCCCGGTGCCGGCGCTGCAGGACAGCTCGCAGATCGAATGCCAAGTGGCATCGGCGCGGTCGACCAGGCCGATGTTCTGCAACGCCAGCGCGAGATTATGACGGAATTCGATCGCGCCTTGCTGTCCGGTCAACGACGATTCGAAGCGCTCGACCGCCAGATCGAACTGGTTGTATTGGGCGTACAGTAATCCCAACTGGTAGTGCAGGCTTACCTGGCGCTCGTCGAGCCGCAGTGCCCGGCGGAAAGCGTCGAGCGCCTCCGGGGCCTGGCCCAGTTCCCGCCAGGTGATCCCCAGTTTGATCAAGGCCTTGGCGTACGAGGGGTTGATCGCAATTGCTTCCTGAAACGCCTGCGTCGCCGCCTCGAAGCTGCCGATCTGACGCAGCAACATTCCATGGCGGTAGTGCAAATCGGCGCGGCAGCGATGGATGGCCAGGACTTGTTGATGCCGGCGAATCGCTTCGACCAGCAGATCATCCTGTCCGGGGCCCTCGACCGGCTCATCGTACAGGAGATTCTCGCGCCCGCGCCGAGACAGCGACTTCAGATGCAGCCGGTTGGTCTCCGAGAACAACAGCGTGCTGTTCGGAGCCAGGCTGGCCGCCAGGTCAAACGTGGCGTGCGCATCCTGCTGGTGTCCCGCTTCGTGCTGGGCCACCCCCAACCCCACGAACGCTGTCAGAAGCCGGTCGTTCAGCTCCACCGCGCGGTTGAAGGCCTGGGCGGCATCGTCGTAGCGCTGACGCCGCAGATGCTGCGTGCCCAGCTTGACAGTCGCCTCGAGGAAGTCTGGGTGCAGATCCAGAGCGGCGTGGTACTGCGCCACGGCGCCATGGTCCTCGCCGGCCTTGACGTACAGATCGGCCAGATGGACGCGAAACTCGGTTACACCGGGATACTTTTCGACCAGCTTCTCCAACGTGCCGATCGCCTGTAGCAGCCGCCCCTCATCTTCGAATTCAGCCGCGGCCTCGAGCGCCTCGTCGGCCGATTCCGGCTCGATCAGGAGCGCCTGTTGAAACGTCTCGGCGGCTTCTTCAGGGCAGCCTTCCTGAAGCTGCAAGTTTGCCAACGGCAGCAACACGTCCAGATCGTCGGGTTCCAGCTCGGCGAGCTGGTGATAGCACTCCCGGGCCCCCTTCCAGTCGCCGCGCCGCAGCGCGATCGCCCCCAGTCGCTCGTGGGCGTTACGCAGCTGCGGGCACAGCTCGACCGCGCGCTGGTAGGATTCGACCGCGTCGCTCAGCTCGCCCTGCTGCTCGTGACACAGTCCCAGGCCGAACGCGATGGACGGGTCGTATGGATCATTCTCGTAGGCCTGCCGCAAATGGTGCAACGCCCGATCGACCTGCCCAAGCTCGTCGTGGATGCACGCCAATCCCAACTGCGGTAGATGTGCGGGACCGTTCAGGCTGATCGCCTTTTCAAACGTTTGCTGGGCGTCCGCCAGCCGCGCCTCACGCAGGTAGGCCGCCCCTAGCCGAATTGTCAGGTCGAACGACGTGCAGGCGTCGCGCCAGCGCGCCTGCAGCGTCTCCAGGTCGTCTTCCGGCAGGGTCCGCAACTGGTTTTCGAAGGCGTTGAGCAGGCGTCCGAGCAGGCCGCGTCCCAGTGTCTCAAGTAAATAGCTCATTTCCTCTCCCGTCGCGTCCCCCCGGTGACGGCGTCTGCGGTGAGGCCGTGCCTGGCCGGGCGATCGGCCGGCGCGGCTTCCTCAACGCTACGCGTGCTTGGCTTTGTGGGACCGCGGCCGTCCAGCTGGTCGCCCCCGAACGCGTATCGCGCTCCGCCACCGATGATGCCGCCTGCGGCTTACGGTCGGCCGGCAGGCCTGGCGTCGGCACGGGCCGGATTGCCGGCCTCGGGCGCTGGTGCGCTGGCGCGTTCATGTCCCGGTTCCTTCACGGTCGCTGACGCCAAGCTGTCTGGACCGCTTCCCCCTACTCGTTCTTGTCCGCGCGAGCCGCCGCGACCTCGTCCTCACTGGGCGCCTGACTCAAGGGCACGCGGAACGGCGCACCGCAATACGCGCAGCGCATCACCTTGCCACGTGCCGACGGCGGTACGTTCAGCGTCCGCCGACAAGACAAGTTGGGACAAATCAGCATTAGTCTGTGATCGGAGTGGGTTCCTGTGCTCATGACCGTTCTTGTCCCTCAGGCGGCACCCACCTGGTCGTGGTTGCCGCACCGCACCCGCCAACATTCCGGTGCAGCGCGCAACTCGATTCCAGGGAGCCGCCGTGCTCCCGTTCGACGTGCTACTTAACGCACGTTCGCAACTGAAGGATTCAAAACTTTCACGAGCGGTGAGGCATGATTTTCGATTTGCTTCCTGGCCGGCGCCGGCAGCATGGACTTCTCACGCGGTCGCCGAGACCGGGCGAGTTCCGAGAACAACCGTCCGCTGCCGGCCCACACGTTGGTCGGGGCTGCGCCCGATTCACCCGCCAGCTTGGCGCGAAGACTTGCCGCGCCCCGGCCGGGCGCGCTGCGGCCGACGCGTTACCGGACGGCGTGCCGCGGGCGTTTCAATGGTTTGCCGACCCGATAAGTATGCGCCGGTCAGCGAGTTGGTCGCCTCTGTGACTTCGCGCAGGTTCCCCTGCGCCACCACCTGGCCCCCGCGAACCCCCGGACCGGGACCGAAGTCGACGATCTGGTCAGCCGCTTCCATCGTGTCCCGGTCGTGCTCGACCACAATCACGGTGTTGCCCATGTCCCGCAGCCGTTGCAGCGACGCCAGCAGTCGGCGATTGTCACGCGGATGCAGTCCGATACTCGGCTCGTCCAGCACGTACAGCACACCGACCAGCCCGCAGCCGATCTGGCTGGCGAGTCGGATCCGCTGCGATTCCCCACCCGCCAGCGTCGGCGCCGGCCGGTCGAGAGTCAGGTATTCCAGGCCCACCTCGATCAGGAACCGCAGCCGAGCCCGGATCTCCTTCAACGGTTCTTCCGCGATCTGTGTGCCCAGCCGGTCAAGCTCAAGCTTCTCGAAGAATGCCAGCGCCCGGTCGATCGACAATTTGCATACCTCGTCGATGTTCAGCCGCAGCACCTCCTGCTCGCCAGCCTCACCGTGCGCGCTCGTCAGCGTGACCGCCAGCGACCGTGCGTTGAGGCGAGCGCCCCGGCAGCCCGGACAGGTTGCCTGCCGCATGAATTGCTCGTAGAAACGCCGCACTATTGCGGAGCCGGTTTTGCGGTGTCGCGCCTGCAGCTCTGAGATGATTCCGTCATACGTTCCCCCATGCTTCCAGACGCCGTGGCGACCCCTCCACTCGAACGTGATGTGCGTGTCGCCGGTGCCGTACAGCAGCGCGTCGCGGGCCCTGCGCGGCAGGTCGCGCCAGGGCATCTTCAGGTCGATCCCGAGGTGACGCGCCACGCCCTCGTAGATATGCCGGTGCCAGCGCCCCGGAGGGCGGCGTAGCGCCGCGACGCACGGAGTCAGAAAGCTCAGCGCTGGGTTCGGAATCAGCAGCTCAGGGTCGAAGTCGAACCGCGTTCCCAACCCGTCACAGTGCGCGCACATCCCCTGCGGATTGTTGAAGCTGAACATCCGCGGGTTCGGCGGCTCAAAGCCCAGTCCGCAGGCCGTGCAGGCATGCCCCGACGATAGCAGAAGGTCCCGATTCACTCGGCTTGCCGCACGCCTCCCGCGGTGGCGAGCGGGTTCGCCGGCCTCGTCCGGGCCCATGACCATCACGATAGCCGTCCCGTCACCGGCCGAGAGCGCCAGTTCGAGGGCTTCCGCGAGACGCGGCCGCACCCCCGGCCGCACGACCAGCCGGTCCACGACCACCTCGATGTCGTGTCGCCGATAGCGGTCCAGCTCCGGGGGGCTGGCCAGCTCGACGATCTCGCCGTCCACTCGCGCCCGCACAAACCCCTGGTGCAACAGTTCTGCGAACAGGTCGCGATACTCTCCCTTCTGCGCGCGTATCTTGGGGGCCAGCAGCACGACGCGGGTACCCTCGTCCAACGACAGGATCCGCGCCAGCATGTGTTCGCGGGTCTGGGCGCTTATCGGCCGGCCACACTTCGGACAATTCGGCGTACCGACCCGCGCGAACAGGACCCTCAGATAATCGTGAACCTGGGTGATGGTCCCGACCGTGCTGCGTGGGTTCCAAGCGCTGGTTTTCTGCTGGATCGAGATTGACGGTGCCAACCCGGTGATCTGATCGACGTCCGGCTTGGGGAGCTCGCCCATGAACTGCCGGGCGTACGAGCTCAGCGACTCGATATAGCGCCGCTGTCCCTCGGCATACAGGGTGTCGAACGCCAGGCTGCTCTTCCCGCTGCCCGAGACGCCCGTAAAGCAGATCAGCCGACCTTTCGGCAGCGTCAGCGTTACGTCCCGCAGGTTATGAACGCGGGCGCCGTTGATGCGAATCACGTTGGGATCAGCCGGTGACATCGGCCCTCCAGGGTCTGAGCGGGAGCGTGGACAACCCAAGCGTCCAATAAAAGAGCCACCCGCGGCGCGAGAGCCGAACCACGGGTGGCATTATTCGCAAACGTCGACCGATTAGCTCGGCAACTCGAAGATCGATTGCGTCTTGACCAGCGTGCGATCCTGCGGAAACGCGTGGAACGCGTGCACGTGAAACTCCCGATCGCGGGCCTCGTGGTCAATGTACGAGAAGGGAACCAGCTCGCCATCGGCCCACTGTTCGTAAGCGTAGTAGCAGCCCCGCCTGGCCGCATGACGAATCAGATCGTTGTGAACCGACTTGTACAGCGGTTCAGCCATCGTTTCGATCTGGCTGCTGACCAGATAGCGCCAACCGTCGCTCGTCTCGCGCTCCGCGTCACGCTCGCCCTTGATGCGAAAACGCGTGAGCACGCCGCGCGTCGGCAGCACTTCCGAATCGTTGAACACCAGCTCGCTGATCGAACGGTGGCCCATCGTCACCGTCACGACGTGGCTCAGACCGGTGATCCAGATATCTGCGTGATAACGACCTTGCCGGACCCGATAATCCGCAAAATGCTGGAACAGTTCCGGGTGCAGCGGGCGGTCGTACAGAAACAGATTCAGATCGACAGCTTGTAAGGCACTCAGTTCCATATCGCTTTCAACACCTCTCTTCATTGTCCTGCTGGGCGTGCCGCCCGTTACCGCACCACAAACAAGCTATTATAACCCGCGGCACATCGGCCCAGATAGGGAAAAAGCCGCAAATCGTTGTGGTTTCCCGCCTTTTTTACGCCAGAAGCGGGTACTTGGTTCACTCCGGAGCCGCCCCCGGAGCGTTTTTCCTAGCCGAGCAGTTCAGCCTCGTCCGCCGTCACCGTTCCCGGCACGCTGCCCGCCGACTGTTTTGGCCTCAGCGGTCAGCTCGCGCGCTCTCGGCGAGCCTCCGGACAGCTTGCGCACGAGCGAGCCCAGCGCAAATCCGGTAGCCGAATCGTGCTCGGGCGGCCATCGCCCGACTGGGTTTCCAGATGCTTGGTGCGTTCGAGATTGACCTCGAGAGGTTGGATCATAGGGTCCGGCGCGCCTGACCAGATCCTCGCACCAGCTCAGGGCCGGGTGGCGGTCACCTCGCGCGCCGCCGATTGACGGCGCCGATTCCGCGGTTTCGACGGCTTGGCCGGCTTCGCAGCAGCGCCCGCCTCGAAGAACGGGCCCAGGTGACGCAGCCGCTCATACCGCCGGCGGACGATGGTTTCTGTCTTCGGGCGCTTCAGGTCGCGGAGCGAACGGGCGATCCAGGCCTCCAGGTTTTTTGCCGCCCCCTCGGGGTCGCGATGAGCGCCGCCCAGCGGTTCCGGCACGATTGCGTCGATCAGTTCCAGCCGCTTGAGGTCTGTCGGCGTCAATCGCAGGGCGCCGGCCGCCTGCGGGGCTTGCTCGCCTGACTTCCACAGGATCGCGGCGCAGCCCTCCGGGCTGATCACCGAGTAATAGGCGTGCTGCATCACGGCGACTTGGTCGGCCACTGCCAGGCCGAGCGCCCCCCCGCTGCCGCCCTCGCCGATCACGCAGGCCACGATCGGCGTCCGCAGCCGCGACATTTCCATGAGGTTTTGCGCGATCGCGCAGGCAATCCCGCGCTGCTCGGCCTCGACCCCCGGGTAAGCCCCGGGCGTGTCGACCAGGCTCACCACCGGGACGTGGAACTTCTCGGCGAGCTTCATCGCCCGCAGCGCCTTGCGGTACCCGTCCGGGTGGGCGCAGCCGAAGTTGGCTTCGATCTTCTCGCGCGTGTCGCGGCCCTTGTGGTGTCCGATAAGCATGACGCGCTGGCCCGCCAGCCGCGCGAATCCGCACACTACCGCCTGGTCGTCCGCGCATTGCCGATCCCCGTGCAGCTCGCAGAAATCCAGGCACAGCATGCGGACGTAATCGCGCAGCAGCGGTCGCCGGGGATGGCGCGCCACCAGGACGTTCTCCCAGGGCGTCAGGTTTCCATACGCCTCGCGCAGCGCGGCAGTGAGCTGCTCGCGGATGCTCTGGATGATATCCGCATAATCGCGACCAGATTCGACCTGGCTCGACTCGAGGCGCTGGATCTCTTGTTCCATCTTTATGATGGGTTTCTCGAACTCGAGCAGGTATCTGGAATGATTCGCTTGGTGTTCGGCCACACTCGGTGGTGAACTCATCCGCGTCCTCGCCAACGGCTCGGGCAGCGCCTCGCATCCCTGCCAGCAGCGCCGCCAAAGGCAGAACTCTAAGCATGCTTGGCGGCCAGACGCAAGCCTAAAACCACCCGCTGGGGTTGGCCCGAGCTCGGTCAGCACTCGGAAAAGATCTTCGCGGCCGAATGTAAACCGTTTTTCGGAAAAGAGTTAAGGTCTCCGGCCGGGTCTTTCTGCCGGTTGGGGCGGCCATCGTCGGGGATTGCTTTTTTCCCGGAATCCGACGATTGCCGAGACATCCTGATCGGACCCTCCACCCGGCGACGAAACCGCCCGCGACAAGTATGATCGCACCCGTGAGTCTGCCTTACCCTTAGACCTGAGCCGCCGGAGCCGAGGGAAGCCATGCCAGTATTCCGGATCGAGATCGGACATCGCAACGAGCAGGCCGGCACGGCCCCCCCCGACGCGTTGGCGCTGCAATTACGCGAGGCCGGCCTTGCCCGGCTCACACACGTGCGATCATCCCGCTTGTTCTTCCTGGAAGGCACACTGACCCGGCCGATCGCGGAGGAGATCGCGTACGGACTCCTGGTCGACCCGGTTACCGAAACGGCCACCGTGCTCGGCGAGGACGACCGGCCGACCAGCGCCCCGGCAGAGCTCTCCGTCGAGGTTCATCTCAAGCCCGGCGTTACGGACCCCGTCGCCGAGAGTAGCCTCGCTGAGCTGCGCGCCGAGGGTTACGCGGTCGATCTCGTGCGCACCGCCCGCCGCTACGTTCTCACCGGCCCGATCCGCGAGACCGAGGTTCTCGCGGCGGTTGCCCGAGTGCTCGCCAACGATTGCATCGAGCGGGTCGTGCTCGACACCGCCGGCGTCCAGCCGGCGCCCAAGCCGCCCGTCTTTGATTTCGAGCAGCGGCACGTGGCGATTCGCGACCTCGATGCGACCAGCTTGCAGACGCTCTCGCGGGACGGGCATCTGTTCCTGTCGCTCGAGGAGATGCGGGCCGTCCAACAGCACTTTCGCAAGCAGGATCGCGATCCGACCGACCTCGAGCTCGAGACCATCGCCCAGACCTGGTCCGAGCACTGCGTGCACAAGACGCTCAAGAGTGCGATTGTCTATCGCGGGGCGCCGATGGGCACGGCAGACCGGGAATCGTCGATTGAGATCCGCTACGAGAACCTCCTCAAGGACACGATCGCCCGCGCGACCGACGAGTTGATGGCCGATGGGCGCGGGCCCGAATGCTTGTCCGTCTTTGTCGACAACGCCGGCGTGATCGCCTTCGACGAGGACTTCGGTATCGCCTTCAAGGTCGAGA
>CAZDTB010000090.1:3085-13121 GCA_964508075.1 uncultured Planctomycetales bacterium | reverse complement strand
CGGCCCGGCGCGGGCCCGGGGCCGCTCAACGTGGTCTACTGTAGCGGTGCGAAGAACCATGACGCAACCTAGGCAACGACTCGCCCACCGACGGGCAGACCGGACAGACTCGGCGACCTTCACTTTCTGGTATCGGCGGCCGCACGCCGCCACCCAGGTCAGCGCCTGGATGCTGGACCGCCGCGGGGAAGAGGCGGGATTCCTGACGACTGCCAGCGACGCGCCGTGCGTGGGCGAGCGCCTGGAACTGGCCGAGTCAGAGACGGTCGGCCTGACCAAGCGCGATTCTGCGCGAGAGACAGGCACATACTTGCCAAGGTTCGGGCGCGTCGTGCGGCTTGATGATTTGCAGGGCGCGACTCGTCGCGTGGCGATCCGTTTCGAACCGCCACCGCGCTCGTCGGCGCTCAAGACCGGCAGATAGGTGCCGCGGGCCGGGGGATCGTGGCGCCCGGCGAGACGCGAGCGCAGCTCCGCGCGCGAGCGAATGGGTTCGATCGTCAAGCGCATCCCCGGGCGAAAGCCGCGCTCGCACTTGGGATTCCGAGCGCGAGAGGCCCGCGATGTGGCGGGGTTTGACATTCTCGGTGGTTCCCGAAAGAATAACCTGTGCGTCCGTGGGGGAGCGCTACCTGTTGATGCTGCTGTTACCAATCGGATAGGGAGTTGTACGTTGGCTAAGCAAGTTGCAACAAACATCACCTGGCACGAGGGACACGTCGAACGGAAAGACCGCGAAGACCTGCTCAGGCAGAAAGGCGCGACCATCTGGTTCACCGGGCTGAGCGGCTCCGGCAAGAGCACGGTCGCGTTCACCGTCGAGCACGCGCTGGTCGAGCGCGGGCATCTGGCCTACGTGCTGGACGGCGACAACATCCGTCACGGGTTGAACAAGAACGTCGGCTTCTCGCCCGAAGACCGCGAGGAGAACATCCGCCGGATTGGCGAGGTCGCCAAGCTGTTCGCCGACACGGGCGTGTTGACGTTCACCAGCTTCATCAGCCCGTATCGCAAGGATCGCGATCAGGCGCGCAAGATTCACGAGGAAGCCGGGCTCCCGTTCATCGAGGTCTTCGTCAGCGCACCGCTGGAAGTGTGCGAGCAGCGCGACCCGAAGGGACTTTACCAGAAAGCCCGCGAGGGCAAGATCCCCGAATTCACGGGCATCTCGGCCCCCTACGAAGAGCCGCTTAAGCCCGAGATCGTGCTGGATGTGGCCAAGCTCTCGCCGCAGGAATCGGCGGCGGAGGTCATCAATCACCTGGTCGAGAGGAAGCTGTTACGCGAATAGGCCGGGTTTCATCGGCGACCGGCGGCGGAGCCGACCGGTTGGGGCAAGCGCCGGGGGCCAGATCGACTATCGGACTACGCTGACACGCGGCGGGCTGGTTTTCAGGGTGAGCTGTGGCAAGCGTCCGGCCGCTGGTCGAGCACGCCGTCAATTCTTTCCATCAAGGTGTCGGGCGTGAACGGCTTGTAGAGGAACGCCGCCGGTTTGGCGTCGCCGAACCGTGACGAGACGCTCTCTTCGATGAAGCCGCTCGAGACGATCACCTTGGCATCGGGGCGGATGGCCAGGATCTCCCGCAGGACCACATCCCCGCTCTTGCCGGGCATCGCCATATCGAGCAGCACGACGTCGATCGTGTCGACGTGGTCTTTGAAGGTCTTTACGGCGCGGGCTCCGTCCTCGGCGGTCAGGACCTTCAAGCCGCGAGCGGTAAGCATGTCCCTGACCACGTCGCGCACCTCGTATTCGTCGTCCACGACCAGGACTGTCGCGCCGGTCTGGAAGCGGGTCCGCGGTTCCGGCTGCGGCGCGTGCTCTTTGGGGGCGGGCTGGATCAGCGCCGGGAAAACGACGGTGAACCGCGTGCCTTGGCCGGGTTTGCTGTCCACGGCGATTGCCCCGCGGTGTGCACGGACGATGCCGCGCATCGCCGCCAATCCGAGGCCGCGACCGGCACCTTTCTGAGAGAAGAACGGTTCGAAGATGCGTTGCAGGGTTTCAGCGGACATCCCGCGTCCGTTGTCTTCGACGTGCAGGCAGGCATATGCGCCGGGGGTCAGCTCCTGTCCCGGGAACGCCCGGGCGATGTCTTCGGCGTGCAGGCGGATCGACTCGGTGGACATGGTGATCCGGCCCAATGCGTCGCCGATGGCCTCGACGGCGTTGACCAGCAGATTCGTGATGACCTGTTGCAGCTGCCCGGTGTCTCCGTCGGTCCTGGGAAGCTCAGGCTCCAGCTTGGTGAGCAGCGTGATCGACTTGGGAACGCCGGCCCGCATGAACTCCGTCATGTCTTCGATCAGGTGGTTCAGATCGAGCGGGCTGGTTTCACAGGTCACGTGTCCGGCATAGGCCAGCATCTGCTGAATGACCTTCGAGGCGCGCTTGCAGGCCCCGACGATGCGCTGCAAGCGCCGGTGCAAGTCGGCATCTTTGGGCAGCTGGTCAAGGGCGATACAGGCGTTGCCCTGAACGCCGACCAGCGTGTTGTTCAGATCGTGCGCGATCCCGCCGGCAAGCAGCCCGAGGCTCTCCAGCTTCTGCGCCTGCTGAATCCGGGCTTCGAGCAAGCGGCGTTCGTCCGCGGTGCGCCGCTGCTCGGTGACGTCCTTGAATTCCAGGACGGCGCCGACCACTTCATTGCCGTCGCGCATCAGCGCAGCGTAATACTCGACGGGGAAACACGAGCCATCGACTCGTGAGAACTGGTCCTCCGTGCGCAACAGCCCTTGGCCGCTCTTGAGTGCGGAACATACCGGACAGTCTGAGCGGTCGTTTTCCGCGGGGCTCGGTCGTGACGGGAACAGGAGTTGGCACGCTGACTGGCCGATCAAGTCGTCGCCGGTGGCCCGCAGCATCCGCGCGGCCGCTGGGTTCACAAACGTAAACCGGCCGTCGCGATCAAGTCCAACGATTCCATCCGCGGC
This sequence comes from uncultured Planctomycetales bacterium, assembly GCA_964508075.1. GTDB lineage: Bacteria > Planctomycetota > Phycisphaerae > UBA1845 > Fen-1342 > JALSRY01. Next base: position 10,184 of record CAZDTB010000090.1, on the reverse strand, counting down.
GGAATCGAGGATGAGCTTCTGCAGGCGTGTCAGGCGCGCCAGGGCTTCTTCGGCGCGCTTCCGCTCGGTGACATCGCGGGCAAAGCCCACCAGAGTTTTCTCACCGGCGTTATGCAGCACGTTGATACTGATCTCAAGGTGAACGAGGTGCCCGTTCTTGTGTCGGTGCGCCGTCGGGAACTGGTGGAGCCCGGTCCGGGTGTGCGATGGGACCCCGCCGTCGGTGTGCGCGCCCACCTCCAGGTCCGTGATCCGCATGCTGCGCAGCTCGTCGGCGGTGTAACCGGTCATGGCGCAGAAGGCGTCGTTGATCTCGAGGAATCGGCAGTCGGCGTCGACGACGAAGAAGCCGTCCATCGAACTGCGGAGAATCGCTTCATTGCGCCGCGCCAGCCGCTTCAGCCGATCGTAGGCGCTGTCGAATTCGCGTGAGTCGTCGAGGATCACCAGGGCCACATTCTCGACGGGCCCTTTCAGCTTCAGGGGCAGGATGTCCACGACCAACAGGGGCTGGTCGGGCTGCGTGACGCACAGTCGACGTCGCAGGCCGTCGTCGCAGGCCTCCCGCAGCATCACCGAGAACTCGTCGTGGCAGCCGGTCGGCAGGCGCGCGGCTATGTTCCCCACCGCCTGACCATTCGGGTCGCACGGCAGGCTCACGCACTTGCCGTTTCGATCGAGCAACCCGCAGTTCATCGTTTGCTCCTCCTCAAGCCGGGCGTAGCTGACCGCTGGTCCCAGCGAACCGACGTTGCTACGCGCTTCCTTCCCCATCGCTGGCTTGTGCCAGGCACGTCTCAGCCTCGGCGGCGCGGCCCGCGAGCTTGAGGGCCTCGGCTTTCTGCCGCCAGGCGGCCGATTCCATCCGCAAGTTGGAATGTCGCCGGGCGAGCTCGATTCGCCGCTCGGCACAGCCGATGGCCTCGGGACAGTTCGAGAGCCGCAGGTTCAGGTCGGCCATATACTCGTAAACCCGCGCCAGGCCGTTCCAGAAGCTGGTCTGCTCGAGGATGTTGAGGGCCACGGCCAACTCGTGCTTGGCATCCACCAGTCGCCCCTGGAGCAGCGCGCAGTGCCCGAGATTCATGTAGGCGATGCCCATGTTCACGTTGTCGTCGCTCTCTTGAGCCAGGGCGAGCGCCCGGCTGAAGTAGCGGCGTGCCTCTTGGTAGCGTTTCTGCACGCGGAGCACGTGGCCCATGCCGTTATACGGGCCGACCAGGGCCACCAGAGCTCCGTACCGCTTGAGCGTCTCCACGGCGTGGAGGAAAGTGCCCTCGGCCTCTGCCTGGCGGTCGAGCTGGAGCAGCACGAACCCGAGGTTGTTCCTGATCTGGGCCAGCTCGGTCGTCAAGCCCAACCCCTCGGCGATGCGTGCCGCGCGCACCAGGCAATCGTGGGCCGCCTCGTATTCTCCGCGGAAGTAGTGCATCGAGCCGGTGTTCGCGTGCGCTTGGACTTTCAACCGCTCGTCGCTCTCGCGGGCGGCCAGAAGCTGCTGTTGGCGGTTGTACTCGGCCGCCTCGTCGTAGCGCCCCATCCGCGAACAGCAGGCACCGACGAAACCCAGCGCATCGCCGAAGCTCGGGTCAATACCGATCGCCTCTTTCCCAAGCTGCATGGCCGTTTCGTAATCGCCACGCAGAAAGGCCTGCTTGGCGGTGAAGAAGCGTTCCTCTGCGGCCAGAGTGTTGCCGCCACGGGCCCGGGCTTTCGGAGTCGGGTCGGTTCGTGTGAATCCGAGCATGGGCGTCAAGCGGCCGACCAACTCGCCCTCGAGATCGGCCAGGCCGGACAGCTTGCCGCGCAGCGCCTCGACGATCAACGGCTCGGGGCGTCCGGACTGGTGGACCTGCACGGACAGTTCGATCGCGTCCGCGGCGCGGAGAAACGCACCGGTGACGATGGTCGCGGCACCGCTGAGTCGCCCGGCCTCGAGCAACTGCTCCGTCCGCGGCCGGGCAGCGCGTTGCTCGAGCCGCTCCAGCGTTGGCAGGAACTGATCCAGGTCAACGACGTATGCCCCGGGCAGTTGGGCGAGAGATCGGGCCAAGTGGTCGGCGAGCGCGTGCCCGAGCCACTCGTCGATGTCGGCCCCCGAGGCATCCTCGAACGGTGGCACGACCAAGCCGCGGGGCTCCAGGTACTCGGAGCGCGGCGTGTTCTCCGATCGGGTGTGTTGCTCGGTCGGCCGTTCCAGGTAATTTGCCAAGGCTTCCGCTGACTGAAAGCGCTGCTCGGGGGCCGTATCCAGTAGCCGGAGCACTGCCGCGACAAACCAGTCCGGGACGTCCGGCGGGGCGTTGGGCGGCCAGGAAACGGGAGCGCGATTCGAATCGAGCAGCGTGCGATAGACGCTTTCGCCGCGCGGCAACACGCCGGCCACCAGCTCGAACAAAGTCGCCCCGAGCGAGTAAAGGTCCGCTCGGGCGTCGACCTGCTCTCCCTGCGCAAGCACCTCGGGCGCAACATAGCCTAGCGTGCCAACTCGTTGATCTTCACCGAGCTGAGCGAATTCACGTTGGGCGTCGAGCAGGCGCACGACGCCGAGATCGGCAACCCGAACGCGCCCGTCGGTTCCAAGTATCAGGTTGCCGGGCTTGATGTCGCCGTGAACCAGCCCGGCGCGATGGATGGCGTCCAGCCCACGGGCCGCGTCGATCGCAAGCTGCACGGCCTGGCGCCAGTCGATCAAGACGTCATCCCGCGTCACCGCGGCCAGATCCACGCCATCAACGTACTCCATCACGAAATACCAAATGCCGTCCAGCGTGTCCCCGTCCAGCACGCGCACCACGTTCGGGTGGTTCACGCGAAACCCGGTCGAAGCTTCGTTGCGCAGCCGCCGCACGGCGCTGTCCGAGGCGTGTTCGATGCGCTGGGGCAGCACTTTGACCACGCAGGGGTGATTCAGAAACTCGTGGTGCGCCAGGAACGTCAGACCGTGCGTCCCCTCGCCGATGACCTCGACCAGGCGGTAGCGCTCGCGGAGCACGGTCCCGGGTGTAAGCGGTGCCGAAGCGCTCAGGCTCGTCGGGATAGGCACGCCGCTCCCAGCCCGAGAGAGAGGCAGGACAAAGCCGCATACCGCGCAACGCGTGAGGCCCCGCGCAGCGCTTTGCGTGGTGCCGTGTTCTCGGCAGTAGGCGCAGGGGGGCCTGGGGATCTGCGGTTCGTCGGCTGGCCGCAGAGGATCAGGGTGTTGGCGGAGACTTAACATGCAATTCTTGCGCGATTTAGCTTGACAAGCGGCGTTTTATCGGTACCTTCTTAATTGAGCGAGGTACAGGGGCAACCTCTCTTTTCGGCGGTTGCACCCGCTGGTTTTCATACCGGGTTATCCCCGCGTGGGGATGTATGCGCGCATAGTATAGCCCGGTCTGCGGGTTATGCAACACCCCTCTCTGTCCGCCCCGTCTCACGGAGGACCGTCATGGGAATCGCTCACCTCGTCAACCTGCTGGCCGATTTGTGCGTAACATCCATCGGATCCTTCATTGACCTTATAACCTGAAAAGCTCAGGGCTTACACCATGATCGTCGTCATTACAGAAATCGACCGCATCGTCATCACCTAGGCGCGCTCGCAGCGGCAACGGCGCCTCGCAGCCTCCGCGAGGCGATTTGCGCATAGTCGTCCAGGTTTGCGTGAGCGCTCCCAGGCTGAACCGAACCAGTCTCTCCAAATGCTGTGCCAACCTCTTCGCTGTCACCGGCCGTCACCCGCCCCCAGCCAGACGCCATCTTGATACCATCGGCACAGTGCCACGACGCCTCAGGCGGTGGGCGCGAACTCGTTGCGTTAGTCGTAGGCACCCGGGCGAGCGGACTCTCGGCAGGCGGGTACACCGCTCGGCCACCGCCGATCGAAATTGCCACCGCGCTGCCGCTGACCTCGTCGTTGACTGCGCTGGCTTGCTGCCAATACCATCCGAGCCGTGCAAGACGCTTGAGATGACTGGTCACACTGCAGCGGGATACTCGGGCCTTGACGCAAGAACGGTCCCCACGAGCGCACCCGGACGCCACGGATGAGGGCGCCGCCGCGGAAACTTGTGTGACCGCAGAATCCGGCCGTCTGCCGCACAACCTGGAATCTCCTCCACTCGACCACAGCTCGCCCCAATTCACGCTGCGCGCGGTTGTCACCGGGATGGTGCTCGGCGGAGTGCTCTCGGCCTGCAACATTTACGTCGGCCTCAAGATCGGCCAAGCCTTCACCATGTCGATCACGGCGGCGCTGCTGGGCTACGGCGTGTGGGGCGGTCTGCAAACAGTGTCGCGCGGTAGAATCCGTCCGTGGGGAATCCTGGAGAACAACATCAACCAGACGGCGTGCTCTTCGGGGGCGGCGGTTGCATCGGCCGGGCTGGTCGCACCGATTCCCGCGCTGGCGATGCTGACCGGACAGACGCTGGAATGGCACTATCTGGCGCTATGGGTGTTCTCCGTCATGCTGGTGGGCATTGCCGTGGCGATTCCGTTGCGGCGACAGATGATCATCGTCGACAAGCTGCCGTTCCCGGTCGGCATCGCCAGCGCGGAGATGCTCCGCGAGTTGCACGCCCGGGGACGCGAGGCACTCGCTCGTGTGATCGCGCTGCTGTCCGCCGGCGTGGTGGCGGTGGCGGTGACGTTGTATGCGACGCTCAAGGACCTGGGTGCATACGGCTTGCCGTTCTCGCTGAAGAGTATCCCCGCCTATGCGTTGACATTCAGGCTTAATCCCTCGCTGCTGCTGGTTGGCGTTGGCGGACTGATCGGTTTTCGCACGTGCTGCTCGCTGGCAGTGGGGGCGATTCTGGCACACGGCATCTGCGCGCCGGCGTTGATCGAGAAGGAGTACATTGAGCTCCCGGAGACCACAATTGTCCCACTCCGAGCGCTGCCGCCTGGAGTGAGTATAGCAGTGTCGGACGGCGCCATGTGGCATGACCGGGAGGGTAAGACGTTGGAGTGGTCGGGCGTAATGACGAGTGCGGAGCGCGACGAGCTGTTGGCGCGCAGCGATGATGCGGCCTATCAAGAGGCCGTGGGTGATTTGTACGAGCATTCGAACTCAATCTTCGGACCGGTAAGAGGCTGGCTGCTCTGGCCGGGGGTGACGTTGATGGTGGTTGCCGCGCTGGTGCCGCTTTGCTTCTCCTGGCGGTCGATTGTAGCCGTGCTCCCGGGCAGACGCCGCAAAACGAAGGACGAGGTCGGCGTGGCCGACACCGGTGAAGTTCCTCGTCGATGGTTCGCCCTCGGGCTACTCGCCGTGCTGATTCTCTCGGTCGTCCTGCAGGTCTCCCTCTTCAAGATCTTCTGGCTGGTTGCAGCCTGCGGAGTGCTCTTGACTTTCGCGCTGGCGCTGGTTGCCGCCCGGGTTTCCGGGGAAACGGGGATCACGCCGGTCGGCGCGATGGGGAAGGTCACCCAACTGGTGTTCGGTGCCCTGGTTCCGAAGAGCCCGGTGCCGAACCTGATGGCAGCCAACGTGACCGGCGGGGCCGCGAGTCAGTGTGCCGACCTGCTGCACGACTTGAAGTGTGGACATCTGCTGGGTGCGTCGCCGCGCTTGCAGACGCTCGCGCAGCTTTGCGGCGCCTTCGCGGGGGCGCTGGTCGGCTCGGCGGTCTACCTGGTTCTGATTCCCAATCCCAGCGAGATGCTGGGGACAGATGAGTGGTCCGCGCCAGCGGCGGCAGTGTGGAAGGCGGTGGCCGAGCTGTTCGTGGTGGGATTCGAGTCGCTGCCGAACGGGACGCCGATGGCGATGGCAGTGGCAGCCGCAGTGGGGATCGCGCTGCCGGTTCTGGCGCGCCTCGCACCGCGCGCCTTGCGCCCGTTGGTGCTCAGTCCGGTGAGCATCGGTCTAGCGTTCGTGATTCCAGCCCACTACGCGATCTCGATGTTCATCGGCGGCCTGGTTGCGTTGGCGCTGCGGCATTGGCTCAAGACCTGGTCGGCACGCTTCCTGGTGGCGATCTGTACGGGTGTGATTGCCGGCGAAAGCCTCACCGGTATCGGGATTGCCCTGGAGCGCGTTCTGACTCGCTAGGCATCTGGACCGCCGTATACTGTTGCCTTTTCTGCGCCGGACTCGGAGGTTCGGCGCCCCGGTCTTCGGTTGGGACGAGAGCCATGCCAGAGATTCTGATCGTCGGGATCGCCACGGTTGACGCGATCGCCAGGCCGATCGATCAGTTCCCCTCGCCGGGCGGGCTGCTGTTCTTCGACCAGGTCACGTTCGCGACCGGGGGCTGCGCGGTCAACTGCTCGATGGCGCTGGCCAAGCTCGGCGCCGCGTGCGCGGTGGTCACCCGCGTGGGCCGCGACGTGCTCGGCGACTTCGTGGTGGCGGAGCTCGAACGGCACAATGTGCCGACCAGCGGCGTCGTGCGTGATGCCGATGCCAGCACGGCGTTTACGTTTGCCGCGGTGGGGTCGGATGGTGAACGCCGGTTCCTGCACACCGTCGGCGCGAATGCCACGATCTGCCGGGCCGACGTGCCGGGTGAGCGCCTCGCGCGTGGGGGAATCGTGTTCGTAACGGGGACGATGCTGATGGACACGCTCGACGGCGAGGAGACCGCGGCGTTGCTGGCGGAGGCGCGGGCCGGAGGAGCGACCACGTTGCTCGACACGGTATACGTCGAGTCGGCGACGCCGGAGGAGTGGCGTCGGCGGGTCGGTCCGGCCCTGGCTGAGCTGGACTATTTCATTCCTTCGTATGCCGAGGCGCGGGCGTTGACGGGGCGGGACGACCCGCCGGCGATCGCCCGCGCGTTGCAGGCTGATGGGGCGCGGCACGTGGTGGTCAAGCTGGGCGGACGGGGCGTATTCTGTCGCGACGCCGGCGGGCGCGAGGCGCTGGTGCCCGCCTTCCAGGTCGACGAGGTCGTGGACACGACCGGCGCGGGCGACTGTTGGTCCGCCGGGTTCCTGATCGGCTTGCAGAGCGAGCTACCGATCGACCAGGCCGCCCGGCTGGGCAACGCGGTCGCAGCGCACGGGATTCAGGCTCCGGGTGCGGCGACCGGCGTCAAGTCGTTGGAGAGCGTCCGCGAGTTTATGCGGCAAGCGCCGCTCACTCGCGAAACGTAGCCGCTTGTTT
>CAZDTB010000090.1:0-3075 GCA_964508075.1 uncultured Planctomycetales bacterium | reverse complement strand
GCGCTGCTACGTGTGCGATCTAACGGTGCGAATCTCATCGGGTTTGAACGGAGTGGGCCGGGCTACGCGGGAGTCGTATCTGATGGGATCACTCGCGCCATGACGCAGGTTCGCGGAAGCACGATCCGGCCGTTCCTGATCTGCGCGGCAGTGATGGAAGCGGCATTCCTGCTGATCCACGCAGCTCGTGACCCCGCCGAACAAGTCGCGCTGGTGCTGGCGAGTTATCTCGTCAGTGGGGTCGCGTTCGGCTGGATGCTGTGGCGTTTGGGAAACACGGGTGAGGGCACCTCGTCGCGCGCGATGATTGTCGTTCTCGTCGCGGGGGGGGTTGTGTTTCGGCTGACGTTGCTCCCGCTCGCGCCGGCGACAAGTCAGGACGTGCAACGCTACCTGTGGGAGGGACTGGTCCAGCTCGAGGGCTTCAGCCCATACGTGCTTCCACCGACGGCGGAACAGCTTACGCCGCTGGCGGAGAGGCATCTGGAGACTTGGCGCCTGATCAATCACGCTGACATTCCCGCGGTCTATCCGCCGACCGCACAGCTTCTGTTCCTGTGCAACGCGGTGATATTCGGCGGCTCGCTGCTGGGGTGGAAGCTCATCCTGCTGATCTTTGACGGCCTGCTGGCCATCGGCGTGGTGTTGCTGTTCAAGGATCGCTCACACGCGCTCGTGGGTCTGGCCGGCGTGCTGTGGTGTCCACTGCTGCTGATCGAGTGCTACGAGGGCGGGCACCTCGACGTGATCGGCGTGGCGTTGACGGTGCTCGCGATTGTCGCGATGGGCCGCAACCAGCCGATCCTGTCTGCTCTGGCACTGGGCCTCTGCATCAACGTCAAGTACTTGTGGCCGCTGCTGGTGCTGATCCTCTTGTCGCGCCAGGAGCCCCGCTGGCGACGCCGTGTCGTCTTTGTCATCGTCGCGCTGACAGTCGCGGCCGCGAGTTGGATTCCGTACCGGGCCGGCTTTGAGAGCGCCGTCGCCACGGCGCGCATGTTCGCCGAGGAGTGGACGTTCAATGACGTAATCTTCGAGCAACTGCGCGGGTTGCCCGGGCCGCGCTGGCTGCCGATGGCGCTCGTGACCGGTGTTCTGGCCGGTCTGGCCGGTCTGCTGGCGGTTCGCCAACCGCGAGATATCTGGCGTGATGCGTGGCTGTTGACTGGGACCGCATTGCTCCTGGGGCCGGTCGCTTATCCCTGGTATTTCATCTGGATCGTGCCCGGGCTGGCGTTTCGCCCGCCGATCTGGTTGGCCCTATGGGTGCTGAGCGTGCCCGCGCTGCATCTGGCGGATTGGCATTACGTCAGCACCGGCCAGTGGGACGCGATGCCCTGGCTGTGGTACGCCGTCGGCGTGGTCCCCGCCGTGCTCTTGATGCGAGCCTGGTGGCGTCGCGTGGCTCGGACAGATGAAGGCGTGCCGCGGGCGTAAGGCAGACGTCGGCCGCGATCACTCAGCGTCGACGTCGCCGCCCGCCCTGGCATCTTTGAGTAACGTGCGGAACCGCACGGCTTCATCCGGCCGGTCCCAGGCTTCGTAGAGGTCGATGATGCGCTGGAGCGCTTCGAGCGTTCGCGTGTGCGTCTTGCCGTGCCGCTGCTCGACCTCCGGATAGCTGCCCAGCAGGAGCTGTTCGGCTTCCTCGTAGCGGCCCAACCCGGCCAGACAGCTACCCAGGACATTTTCGGTAACCGCGGCGCTTTGCCACTTGCCGTCGCTGAGCGCCTCCCGATCGAACCGGAGCGACTCGCGCAGCACCGGTTCGGCGGCGGCGGGCTGACCCAGATCGACCAGCACTCGCCCAAGCAGACCCAATGTGCGGGCGATGTCGGGATGGTTCTCCGGCAGCGTCTTCCGCCGAATCTCCAGCGCCTCGCGATACAGCTTTTCCGCTTCGGCATAGCGGTCCTGGCAATGCACCAGCCAACCGAGGTAGTGCATGCTCGTGGCCACGTCGGGGTGCGGGTCTCCGAGCAGCCTGCGGCGTACGGCGAGCGCCTGGCGGTACAACTGTTCCGCCTCAATCTCGCGACCCTGCAGTGCCAGCACGCCGGCCAGGTTGTCCAGGTTCAGCGCGATCTCCAAATGCTCCTCCCCGTAGGCTCTCCGGCGTACGTCCAGGGCTTCGCGGTAGAGGCGCTCGGCCGAGCCGTAGTCTCCGCAGTTGTGCAGCACCCACGCCAGGTTATTGAGCGTGCCGGCCAGCTCGGGGGCGTCGTCGTCCAACAGCTCGCGTTGGATGGCCAATGCCTCCCGGATGACATCCTGCGCCTCGGCGTACTCGCGCGTGTCCACCAGGAGGCCGCCCAGCTTGTTCAGGTTGGATGCCAGCATGCCTTGTTGATCGGAATGCCTGCGGAGGATCGTGAGCGACCGGCGGTAGCTCCGCTCGGCCTGCGCGTACTCGCCGCGGGCCTGCTGCAGTGCCGCCAGCGCCGTGAGGCTCTCCGCCACGTCCAGATGATCGTCGCCGAGGATCTCCTGACGCGCGGCGAGCGCGGCTTGCAGGAGCACTTCGGCATCATCGTACAGCCCGAGTCGAATATAGGTGTTGCCGATGGTGTTGCGCACCGCCGCGGCAACCAGCGGTGCGTCCTCCAGTTCCGTTTCCAGCTTCGCGACGGCTTCGTCGAGCACGGCCCGGACGGTGACGTCGGGACCTTTCATGGTCGCCTCATCGAGCGACGCGAGCATGTTCTGAAGGTAGGCGCGGGTCCGTTCGGACGTGGTCCGCTGGGCGACGGCCTCGTCGCGCTGGGCGCGGGACTCGGCCTCCGCCGACGTCGCCCGGACCGCCAGCCACGCCATCCCCGCCGACCCCAGGATGAGAATCGCGATCGCTGCCCCCAGGCCGGCGACCACTGCCTTGTTTCGCTGTGCGAACTTGTGGAGGTGATACCACGTTCCCGGCGGCCGCGCCGCGATCGGCTCGTTGTGCAGGCACCGCTCGATGTCCGCTGCCAGAGCCGAGGCCGACTGGTAGCGGCGGCTGACGTCCTTCTCGAGTGCCTTGCTCACGATCGTCTCGATGTCGCCCTTCAGGGCCGCGTCGATCGTGCCCAAACGCAC
>CAZDTB010000089.1:0-13184 GCA_964508075.1 uncultured Planctomycetales bacterium | reverse complement strand
CTTTCTTCGATGGGCCGTCGACGGTCGGCTGAGTTGAGGTCATCGCGTGGATAGTCGTCATCAGCCCCTCGGCGATACCGAACTCGTCGTTGACTAGCTTGGCTACCGGGGCGAGGCAATTGGTGGTGCAACTGGCGTTCGAGACGATCGTGTCGGTGTCCTTGTTGTATTTCTCCTCGTTGACGCCCAGCACGAACGTCGGGATGTCTGCGCTCTTGGCCGGAGCGGAGATGATCACGCGTTTGGCACCGCCCGCCAGGTGTTTGCTGGCACCCTCGCGCGTCGTGAACAGCCCCGTGGACTCGATCACGTAGTCCACGTTGAGATCCTTCCACGGAAGTGTCGCTGGATCGCGCTCACTGAAGCAGCGGATCTGCTTTCCGTCCACCTTGATGGCCCCCTCCGACCCGACAATCTCTCCTTCGTAGTTGCCGTGCGTCGAATCGTACTTGAGCAGGTAGCCGAGCGCGTCGGCGGGCACCAGATCGTTGACCGCCACGAATTCGATGTCCGTATCAGTGATTGCCGCTCGGAGAACCAACCGCCCGATTCGTCCAAACCCATTAATCCCAACGCGAACCGCCATCGTGCAGCTCCTTCTTCGTTGTCAGAGACGGATTGAGTCCTTTCGGGGGTGGCCACTGGCCAGCGTCCCGCGAACAAGTAGCTTCGGCCTCGGATGCAGGCCTGTCAAGCAATTCGCACGCTCGCACGCGGGCTAGACCGCCGGGCCTTTCGCGGGAGCATTCGCCAGGGAGCCGTGCGGCCGGCGGACGGCCTCCGGCTCGCGGGCACCCATCTCCGCCCAGACGATCTGCGGCTCGACCATCCCTTGCGCGGTGTCGAGCAACTCGCGGACCACACTCTTGGACGGTATCGTGCGAAGCTTGGTCAGGCTGAGCACGGAATCCACCACGCGGATCAGTGTGTCACGCCGGGCGAACCGCGGCAAATAACGTTCCCTGACGAAGTCCTGGATCTCTTGCGCCAATCCGCGTGCGTCCACATTCCCCAGCGCGCCCATCCGCTGCTCGACTACCTCTGGGTCGCACAGCGCGATGTGGTCGTAGATATCCTCCCCCACCTGCGAGTCCGCGCAGATCAGGCGGTGGTCGAGCACCAGTTCGAGCACCAGATGGGCGAGGAAGTCCATTAGGACCGGGTGCGGCGTCCGGCCGACCACCCGCGCTTTCAGCTCGCGCTGCCAACGCAGGAACGACGGCAAGGTGTGGAAACGCTGATCGACCGCGACATGGTTGAGCAGCCCGTCGCGGAGCTGCCGCGCTTGCGGATCGGAGACGGTCGCCTCACGCACCGCCTGCCAGCGAATCCGCCGCTTGCGCGAGAAGCGCGGCCACAAATCCGGCAAGGCCACGCCGACCACGACGTACGGCTGCGGCTCGAGTCGGCAGATGGCATGGTTGTAGACGTAATGCCCGAGATAATTCATGCTGACCCGATCAATTTTCCGGCCGTCGTCGGCGGGTGGCGCGGGGCTCGCGCCCCAGATTCACACCGGCACGACGCCCAGGCTACCCTTCGACGCCCAGTTGACGGAGCACTACTCGTCTTTGTCCTTATCGGCTTGCTGCCGCTGCTTGCTCCACTCCATGAATGTCAAAAGATCCCCCTGCCAGACGTAGGCGGCGGTTCCGCCGAACGAGAGGACGCGCTTGTAGGTGTCTTTTTCATCGAAGACCCAGAGATGCGTGCCCCGCTCAAAAAACCCGTCGGGCGGCTCGATCTGGTGCGGGCCCTTCGTGTAATAGGGGGCTTCCTGCCGAACGACCTGCAGGCAGCCCGGAATCAGCAGCAGCGCCACCAGGATCAGCAGCACGGGCGCCTGCTTGCGCGCCAAGCAAAGCAGATGCATACTCAAGACCCCTTTTGTCGAAGGTGATAGGTAATCATAGGCAAGACTGTTGAGGGATCGACGCACTCTCCATACGGCCCAACCATGAATGCCAATCCTAAGTCACCAGCCGCCGGCGCGGTCTCGCCGGCTCGTCGACCGCGGGCCGCCTGCCGGTCGGTGACTCCGCCACGCTTCTTCCAACTCCGCGCTTGCCAGGTGTACCCATGCGCCGGCGGGGTCGGTCTGCGCCAGCGCGTTCCCGCTTTGACCTCGCGGTCAGTACGGCTCTGCGCAGCTCCGCGAGCTCGCGCGCCGTCAGCCGCCGACACGCGCCGACCGGCAGGCCTTTCAGGCTCAACGGGCCGATCTGCACGCGCTTGAGCGTTCTGACCGGGTGGTTCAGCCGGGCAAGCATCCGCCGAATCTGCCGATTGCGACCCTCACGGAGCGTGATCTTGAGTATGCTCCGCTCGCGGTTGCGGCGGACGATCTCGATCTCGGACGCGGTCGCCTTGCCTTCGGCCAGGTGCACGCCTTTTTTCATTTTCGCGACCAAGTCGCGGGGCACCTGGCCCTGCACCTCAACGCGGTAAACCTTCGCCAGCTCCAGGCGCGGGTGCGTAACCTGTTCGGCCAACTCCCCGTCGTTGGTCATCAGCAGCAGGCCGGTGCTGTCGGCGTCGAGCCGGCCGACGACATTCAGCGGAGCCTTGGTCGGCGGCAGCAGGTCAACCACTCGCAGCCGACCCGCCGGGTCGCGGTTCGTGCACACCACGCCCTTCGGCTTGTGCATGATGAAATACTCCGCCGGCTGGATCCGCACCGGCGTGCCGTCCACGACCACCCGATCCTCTCGCGGGTTCACGAACGCCGGCAATCGATCAACCACCACGTCATTCACCAGCACGCGACCCGCTTCGATCAGATCCTCCGCGTGCCGGCGTGACGCGACCCCGGCCTCGGCCAGAAACTTCTGCAAGCGAACCGGCTTGTTGCTGCCCTTCTTATGCGTCATTCCGGTCGTCGCCAATCCGCGTCCGATTCACTCCCGGTCTCATCGTACGTGTCGTCGTCAACCCCCTCCGGCCGTTCGTCGACCAGCAGTGGCAGCTCGTCGCCCTCGGGCCGCTCGGGTAGCTCCGCCGGGCCGAGCAGGTCGGCGACGGCGGTCGTCTGCAGTGCCAGCCGGGCCTGAATCGCACCGGACGTGCACAGCGCATCCAGAACCTCCACCACCCGCGTGTAACCCAGCCCGATCCCCCGGACCCCACCATTGTCATCTTCGACCGGCACATCCGCCAACGCCCGGATCAGCTCGACAACCCGGGCCGGAACCATCAACGGCTCGGGCATCAGACGTCCCGAGGCCGTGCGACACAAGACCGCGATGTCGCCCTGCGCCTCCAACGCGTTCAGCGTGACCCAATCGTCCGGGTGGTTGTAAAACAGCGGCAGGCTGACCGGCGTTCGGCGGCCGAAAACGGCGATCCGCGGTTCGAGCGTGCGGCGAACGTAAACCAGCGGCCGCCCATTGGACTCAACGACATCCAGCGTCAGGCTGAACTGCGTCGGATCGAGCGGGCTCCTGAAGTGGTGTGTCTCGACCGCCGGATGCCTGTGATGCAGCAGCCCCTCATACGCCGTGATGCGCACTTCCTGATCGCCGCTGTCCAGCAGCCCCGCCAGCCGCTGCCCCGCTTGCGGATAGTCGCACTCCCCCAGTTCGCGCACGGCGAGCAGCCGGCAGGCGTGCTCGGGCGACTCGGCGATTTGTGCCATGATCTCCAGAGCGTTGACATCCTTCAAATGCAATCCGGCCCGGGCAGCGTGGAAGCGAACCGACGGGTCGGCGTGCGTATACAACGGCTGAACGTGCGGGATCACCGTCCGGCCCATCCCCTCCCAGACCAGCGAGATGTGGTCCAGCGTCCAATCCGGACCGTCCAGTTCCCCCGAGAGCTCGATCAACTTGCGCTCGACCCGCGCCGGCGTGTTCTCGAGATACAGGTGCGTCGCCAGCTCCACGAAACGCGCGGGCTGCTCGGCGTACCGCGGAGGCGTCGTCAACGTCAAATAGCCCTTGCTCATCGCCTTCGCGACCGGCGGGTCCTGGCCGAAGCGCTCGTTCAGTCGGCGTTCGATCCGACGGGCCATCCAGTATGAGGGTTCCTGCAACAGCAGCCGGATCGCGCGATCCTCGAGCGTCCGCCCACCCCCGAGCACGTAGCCCCGCCGCAGTCGCTGCTGCGCGGTCGGTGAATCGGTCCTTCTGAACGGGTTCGTGAACACCAGACCACGAGCCCGAGCCAGCGTGCGGCCCGCGACGAGGCCCTTGCCGGCGGCCGTAACGTCAAACCGTTTCAGTTCGCACAGCGCCAACACTCCGCCCTCCAGCGAGCGCGTCTGCGTGCCGATCGCCTCGACCTGCAGATCAAAGCGCGTCCCGCGCGGCGCCCCGCCGGGCACCAGCCCGTGGACTGCCACCACGGCCGTATCGAGCGAATCGATCATCTGTTTGGCCGAGAAGTCCGGCCGGCGCTCGCTGGCGTCGCGCGGGGCGAATTCCCGGGCAAGATAGTCGAGCAGGTACTCGCGGATCGTGGAGGGACAGTCGCTGCTGCCGTCCTCGCCCAGCCCGATCACCAGCCCGAACCCGCGCAGACGCAACGGCTCGCCCGAGCCGACCAGCGTGTATGCCCCGACCGTGTTGCCCAGGACGCCGTCCGGCGCTGTCAGCGGCTGCGGTCGGGGTTCGGGTGGCAGGTCCTTGCGGCGCCAGCCGTCGCCGCACCCGCCCCAAAACAGCGACGCCACACCGACCAGGCAGACGATCTCGCGAAAGCGACGGCGTTGGAACATGTGGAGTCCTCGTTCCGCTTGAGTTTCCGCAACCACGCCCGCGGCACCGGCACGCACGCGCGCTGTGGCTGACGGCGTGACGGGCCCGATCCCCTCCGCGTTCGTGCCCGCCCTGGGGCAGGACGCGTACTATACCCGATTCACGCCGCCGACGTACAGACGCCGCGGGATTCAACTTCACGACCTCGTGGCTCAAAACACTTGACCTCGTCGTGGCGCGCTATCATGGTACCGGGTGAGATCCTTGTTGCGTGGGAGGCAGGCCATGGCCAAAGTCGCGGTGGTGATACCGGCGGCGGGGGCGGGCGAGCGGTTCGGCGGAAGTGTAAAAAAGCCGTTCGCTCAGATCGACAATCGACCGATCTTTATTCGCTCCATCGAGCTGTTCATCAATCGCCCGGACGTCGTTCAGGTGGTCCTGACCGTCTCGCCGGATGATTTCGACGTCGTCAAGCAGAAATACGCCGCCAACCTGATGTTCATGGGCATCAAGCTGGTCAAGGGCGGCGCGACGCGCTTCGAATCCGTCCGGGCCGCCCTGGGGCACGTCGACGAGGCGGCCGAGTTGGTCTGCGTTCACGACGCCGTCCGCCCCTGCGTGCTCCAATCCTGGATCGACCAAGTGTTCAAACAGGCGGCCAAGACCGGGGCGGCGATCCTGGCCGCACCACTCAGTGGGACCATCAAACGCGTCAAAGAGCGTAAGGTCGAAAAGACCGTCCCGCGCGAAGGACTCTACGAGGCCCAGACGCCGCAGGTCTTCCGCAAGGATCTCTTGCTCAAGGCCTGCGCCGACGTGCCGGCCGACTTCGTCCCGACGGATGATGCGCAATTGGTCGAGCGGATGGGCCAGGAGGTTGCGATCGTTGCCACCGATGGTCGCAACCTCAAGATCACCACGCCGGGCGACATGTCGCTGGCCGGGGCGATTCTGAAGGAGATCGCTCGCCAGGCCAAGAAGGCCCCTCCACGCGGACCGTTTGAAGAGGCACAATGGTAATCGCGGCTCTCAATCGCTAGAATAATGGTGTTCGACGGGGGAGTGGCGGTGTCGGTAGTCCTTGGCCGATAACTACCCATCCATCGGTGCGGATAGAAAACACGGATTATGTCATGCGAGCGCACCGCTGGTCGTCTTGCGAGCGAACCATCGTTTCACGCGTCCTCTGGATGCTCGCAACCGCCGCGGCACTGCTGTCGGCCGGCTGCCAGCCCGCCGCGCCCAACTGGTATCGACCCGAGCAACCTGTGCCCGAACGCACAACGGAAATTGAGGACGCCGACACCGGCTTCACCTTGGTCAGGGCCGACCACCTCCAGCAGCAGTTCGTCGAGCCGCCGCGTCTCGTCTACGAGCTGGCGGTCCTGCACGTCCTCGTGCCCCAAGGACAGGAAGCAGCCATGGAAAAGGTCTGGAACTTCCTGCGCGAAGATGCCCTCGACGCCGATACGCAACTACGGCTCCGGCAGAACGGGTTGCGCGTGGGCATCGGGCACGCGCAGTGGTGGGAGCCGATCAAGCTCGCGATGGAGGCGATCGAAGACCACCAGGTCTCTTTCGAGGCGGCTGTTCGTGCCCCCGCCGGCTTCCCGCTCTCATTGGAGCTTGACTCCGAACCCCGCGAGCAGACGTTGTTTTACGTCGGCCCGGACGGGATCCTCAGCGGCGATACCTGGCCCGACAGCCGCAACGTTTTGCGCGTCGCCTATGCCCCCGACCCGCACGACGCCGATCGGATCATGTTGCTGGCCGTTCCCGAAGTGCGTCAGAAGCGAAACGGCTGGGAGTGGGTGCGGACGGAGGCCGGCTTGTGGCAGGTGCCGCGTCAGGCCATGCAGAGTTTTGACACCGCGGGTTTTGTCGTGACGCTCAGTCCGGGCGAGTTTGCGCTGGTGGCTCCGAGCGAGGCCGCGCAAGTCTACGGGTCGCTCGGGGGCGCGTTCTTGACCCGGCAGTCGCAGGAACGACACTACAGCTCGTACGTTTTCCTACGTCCGGAAGCGAGGCATGTCGGGCAGCATGACTGATCACGCAGCCGCGCCGGTCCAACTCGACGCCGCGTTCTTTCGACGACTCTTCGACGGCGCCGGTCTGCCCATCTTCGCGTGCGATCTCGAGGGGAACATTCTGGCGTGGAACCCGCTGGGCGAAAGCCTGTTGGGCGGCCGGCAGGACGATTCGCGCCGACCACATCTCCGCGACGTGTTGCCCGAGGACCATCACCGCGATCTGGACGGCAACTTCACAACGCTCGTGGAAACGCGCGAACCGCTCGAGTTCCGCACGCGGATCAGCGTGGAAGCCGGGGAAACCACCGAGTACGCGGTCTGGCTGACTCCCGTCTGCGACGACCAGGACCGCTTGGAGTGTGTCTGTGTCTGGTTCCACGACATCACCACCCGGCTACAGTTGCGTCGCGGCATGCGGAAGCGCGAGCGGTTAACCACGCTCGGCGTCTTGGCCGGCTCGGTCGCCCATCACTACAACAACCTGCTCTGCAGCATCACCACCAGCCTCGAATTCGCCTTGAACATGAACACCATGTCGGCCATGCGCCGGGTATTGCGGCGGACCGCCGACGCCGTCGGCCGGACCACCCAACTCACGCAGCAACTGCTGGCGTTCGCCCAGGCCGACTACCGCACGCGCGATCTGGCCGATCTGACCGAGACCGTGCTGCGGTACTTCGACCAGCGCGAGGCGGACCTGGCCGCCCGCGGTATCAAGCTCGAGGTGGAATGGGAACGGATCCCGTTCGTACCCCTGCCGCGGGAGCAGCTCAATCTTGTCATCGAAAACCTGGTCCGCAACGCCACCGAGGCGATGCCCGACGGGGGCGTGCTCACCGCCGCCCTGCACCGGCGCGACGAAAACAGCGTCGTCTTCGCGATCGCTGATAGCGGCCCGGGAATCTCCCCCGAGGACATGGAACATCTCTTCGAGCCTTTCTTCACCACCAAGAGCGGAGTGGGTGTCAGTGAGGCCCGCCGGGCCGGCATGGGCTTGGCCGTCGTGCACGGCCTGATCGGCGAGATGCACGGTAGCATTTCGGTCAGCGATGTTCCGACCGGTGGGGCGCGCTTCGAGATCGTCCTGCCGATCGCCCTCTCGCAATAATCGCGGCCGACAACTCAACCCCCCGAGAACCGCAAGACCGCCGCGTGGATCACATATGCCGCGATCGCGATCAGACACATGCCCACCACGATGCTGATGAATGTTCTCAGCGTGGCCTTGGGCAGCTCGCGCGCCGTGCGCGCCCGGGTCGTCCGGTAGACTACCGCGACGCACGCCGCCAGCGGCAGGAACATCCACAGTCGCGCCCCGTCGGGCAATGGCAGCGGGTGGATAAAGGGAATCCCGGCGAGCAGCGCCGCCAGCGGCATGGTCATTTCTCGTCCTCGCGGCGTGCTTCAGCGGCTGGCGACATCTCCTGGTAGAAGACGGGCAACCCGCCGGTCTGGGCACGGGTGAGCGCGTCCAGAATCGCCAGCAGGTTCAGCAGACCGCCGATCGCCAGGTAAATCTGGGCCACGTCCGTTTCGGGGTAGAAGGCGACGTAGGGCGAGAGTTCCTTTGGACCGTAGTCCGGCAGGCTGTTGCTGACCATGTAGCCGACGGTCGTGTAGCCCCCGATTCCGAGCTCGGCCAGGAACAGCCAGCGATTGGCCCGCGGGTTGACCGAGTTCTTCACACCGCCGATCGCCAGCCCGGTCCCATACGCGAACGTGATCGCGACGAAGAGCACCGCCGCGAGCCCGCGGTGGCCGAGGAAGAAGTGTCCACCCCCGGGAAGGATCCATGCGAGGATCCCGGCCTGAAACATTCGGATTGCGGGATCTGGCTTCTGTTTCATATTCACGCGGGTCACGCCGCCCATTCGCGCAGATCGCAAGAAGCGGACAACCCTGATTCTCCGCCGAGCACGTCAGGTCAGCAAAGTATAGAAGTGTGCCCCCCGGGCCGCAACGGGGCCTCCGGCGGGAGTCGGCCGCAAGAAACAGAGCCCTGAGCGCCAGCGAGGGGTCACCACCGGGGTTGCCAGCTATCATCAGACCCCTCGCTCGCGCCCAGAGTTCTGATCCTCCCGGTTGCCGACATTCGCAGCTCTTTTCGTGCTGCCAAAAGCGTCATGCGCCCCAATAAACCTGCCCGCGTACCTTGCCTAACCGTTCCGGGCGTGCTATACTATGCTAGACATAGTATCGTTCCCATAGTGGAGGTTTGACGTGCGGATTGAACGCGAACTGATGCGCGGGGCCGGGCCGGTCGCCGTGCTCAAGCTGCTGCAACGCCGGGAGATGTACGGCTACGAGCTGGTCGAGGCCCTGGCGCAACGGTCGGAGGGCGTGCTGGCCATGGGGCAATCGACGCTCTACCCCCTGCTCTACAACCTGGAGGCCAAGGGGCTGATCGAGTCCGAGTGGCGCGACACCCCCTCCCGCCGGCAGCGTCGCTATTACCAGTTGACCAGGAAGGGCAAGGCCCGGCTGGCCGAGCAGACCCGCCAATGGCAGGCGGTTACCCGCGCGATGGAGGCGCTTGGAATTGTCCGCAACGGCACGGCTGGTCTGGAGGTGCCGGCATGAGCGGCGGGCTGTCGGCCGGGGAGCGGGCGCCTGTCTCGCGCTGGCACCGCCTGCGCCACACGCCGCTGCGCGACGTGCTGCGCGGGCGGCTCAGCGGCCGGCTCGATGTGGAGCAAGTCATCCATGCATTCGAGTTGCCGGATAACCTGGCCGAACTCGTGCGAATCACAACGCGGCGCACGCGTCTGTGGCGTCTGGAGAAGGTGGAAGTCGCCCGCGAGCTGGCGGCACATTTCCGGGACGGCATCGAAGCCGGCGCGACGCCGGACGACCTGGCCAGGTCGTTCGGCAGCCCACGTCAGGCGGCCAGGCTCATTCGCCGGGCGAAGGTCCGCAACCGCCTGACCGCGAAGGCGGCGACCCTGGCGATTCGCTCGATCCTGGGCTGCTTCGCGCTGCTGGTCATCGTGTACATTGGGCTGGTCATTCGTCTGCACACCGGTTCGCCGACGCTCTCGCGGAACCATCTGGCCGAACTCAACGCACCGATCCTGGCAACTCCCAAGGAAGATCGCGCCTGGCCGCTGTATCGGCAGGCCTTCCTGACGTTGGAGACGTTTCCGAAATCGGAGCGACTCGATCCCGCCGACGAGCGATGGCCGGAGCTGGTGGAGTATGCCGAGCGGCACGCCGACGCGATCGAGCTGCTGCACAGGGCGGCGCGCTTGCCGCACCTCGGCCGTGTTCATGGCACGTTGAACGAACTCGAAGAGGACAGCCGAGAGACCGGCGGGGTGCTGGTGGCCGGAGGAACTCGGGAGCCCCCGGCTGAAGAGAACCCGTGGTTAATCGAGGTTCGCTTGCCGGAACTCTCGTATTTCCGCACTGCCGCAAGGACGCTGATAGTCGACGCGCTGGTTGCCGCCGGGCTTGGTCACAGCGACCGCACGTATCGTGATCTTGAGACGATCCTGATGATGATCGAGCACGTGTCCGAGCCGCAGTTCCTGATCACGGACCTGGTTGCGATCGCAATGTTCGGTCAGAGCGTCGATTCGATCGGAATCATCCTTCGCGACCACTCAGAGCTGTTCAGCAACGAACAACTGGTCCAGTTGTCGCACCGGCTCGCCGGGGTCTGCGCCGGCGGTCCGCTCCGAGTGACTCTCGCAACGGAGAGACGGTCGTTCGAGGACGCGATGCAGCGGCTCTACACCGATGATGGCAGTGGTGACGGCCGCTTGGCGGCGGACGCCCCTGAACTGCTGGCCTCTCTGACCGGAGGGACGGGGGACGACATGAGCGGAGTCGCGGGCAACTGGTTCCTCGGGCCGGCGTGCAGCGCGGTCATCGCCGGCCGGCGCGAGGTGATGCGCAAATATGACGAACTCATGTCGGCGATGGAGGCGGAGGCGCTGGTGCCGATGTGGGAGCGCAAAGGCTCCGCGTCCGAAATTGAATTGGTGCGTTTGCAGAGTACGCCATTCGAGAGGCTACGTTATCTCCCGATCGCGATACTGATGCCGTCTTTGTCGCGCGCTTCAATGCTCGCGGAACAAGCCACGCAACGACGCGATGGGGCGTTGGCGGCACTGGCGTGTGAACTGTATCGGCGACACAACGGTCGATGGCCTGATACGTTGGCTGAGCTTTCGCCGCACTACCTGCCTTCGCCACCGGTGGATCGTTTTGACGGCAAGCCGCTCCGTTATCGCCTGACTGACGGCCAACCCGTCATCTATTCGATCGGTGCGGATTGTGATGACGACGGCGGGCGGCCTCCCGAAGGCGAACTCGCACGACAACGCGTGCGCGAGTGGCATTATGTCCCCTTCCGCGAGACGCCGGCTGACGACCTTCCCGACGGCGACTGGATCCTCTGGCCGCCGGGCGAATAGTGCTCTGTAACGCGCGGCATGACGGATAGCGCGAAGGGTGGCCCACCTCTTTAGAGGTGGGGGACACGGATGGAGCGTCGATTCGCGTCCCCCACGGCTGAAGCCATGGGCCACCCATCCGTCGGCTGCCCCGTCCCATCGCAAGTGAAGCCGAGGCGTACCCGTCGGTCGTCCGACGGCCGGTGCGGGGCCCGGCCGCTACGCTTGCTCGGCCGGTGCGGGGCCCGGCGGCTACGTTCTCCAACCGATGCCTTCCTCTCGTGCCAAGTCGCAGGGCGGCGTTTTTTTGGCAGGTCCCCGCGTGATCGTTGCGCAGGCTCGCGTATAATCGGCTCTACTGAAGCGCGTCCGTGACGCCGGCAGCGCTTGCTCCATTCGCGCTGCCCGGATCGATGGTCGCACGTCGACGTGCCCTCGCTTGTTCGGTGGAGCTGCAGCATGACCATACCGTACAACCCCGGCGATGCCCTGACCTGTCAGGAGATCCGCGAGCTGGACATTCTGGCGATCGAGCATGTCGGCATACCCGGGATGGTCCTGATGGAGAACGCCGCCCGAGCGGTGGCCGAGTGCATCTATCAGGCGCTGCTGGACCCGAGCAACTCACAGGTGCTATTTCTCTGCGGGCCGGGGAACAACGCTGGCGACGGGTTCGTCGCGGCCCGGCACCTGCGCAACGCCGGCGTGAAGGTCACCGTCGTGCTGGCGGCGCCGCGCGAGAAATACCGGGGTGACGCCGCCCTCAACCTGGCCATTTATAAGCGCATGGAGGGCACGCTCCTCGACGCCACCGACGAATCCCAGCGCAAAGCGATCCGCAGTCAGATTGGAAGCAGCGACGTGATCGTCGACGCCTTGCTGGGGACCGGATCGAGCGGGGCGCCGCGGGGCGTAATCGGTGAGCTGATTCGCCTGGCGAACGCCGCTCCGCGCGCTCGCCGCGTGGCGGTCGATATTCCCAGCGGTCTGGATGCGGATAGTGGTAAGGTAAGCGAGCCGTGTTTCCGAGCCGACGCGACCGTAACGTTCGTGGCGGCGAAGACCGGCTTCGCCAGCGCTGCCGCCCAGGCGGTGCTCGGGCGCGTGGCGGTAGCCGACATCGGCGTGCCGCGCGAATTGATCCCGGGGCGAAAAGAAATTGCGCCGGGCACTTGACTGTTAGGGTTATGTTTGCATAATGGGTCCTGCCAGCTCGCGGGGTGTGCGAAGTGTTCACATTAGCCGGTCTCCCGCACGGCACCGGGTCCTAACTGTGAGGGTCGAGCCATGGCCGAGTCGCGCGAAGAAAACCGAACCGAGGCCTTGAAGCGGGCCATTCTGCAGATCGAGAAGTCGTACGGCAAAGGGTCGATCATGTGCCTCAAGGACGCGCCGGGCGCCGTCACCGACGGGATTTCGACCGGCACCCTCTCGCTCGATCTGGCACTCGGCGGAACCGGGATTCCGCGCGGCCGAACCGTCGAGGTCTTCGGACCGGAGGGCTCGGGCAAGACCACGCTCTGTCTGCACATCGTGGCCGAGGCGCAGAAGGCCGGGGGGGCGGCGGCGTTCATCGACGTCGAGCACGCCTTTGACCCCTCATGGGCGAAACGGCTGGGCGTGAACCTCGAAGAGCTGATGGTCAACCAGCCGAGCTGCGGCGAAGAGGCGCTCGAGATCTGCGAGCTGCTGGTGCGCTCGAACGCCCTCGACGTGATCGTGATCGATTCGGTCGCCGCCCTGGTTCCACGCCACGAACTGGAGGGGCAGATGGGCGACGCCCAGGTCGGCGCCCAGGCCCGCCTGATGAGCCAGGCCATGCGCAAGCTCACCGGCATCTGCGGTAAAAGTCGCACCAGCGTCCTGTTCATCAACCAGATTCGCGAGAAGATCGGCGTAATGTACGGCAGTCCGGAGACGACACCCGGCGGGCGGGCGCTCAAGTTCTACAGTTCCGTTCGGATCGACGTCCGCCGCATCGGCATGATCAAGGACGGCGACCAGGTGATCGGCACGCGGGTTCGCGCCAAGGTGGTCAAGAACAAGGTCGCCCCGCCCTTCCG
>CAZDTB010000088.1:3988-13192 GCA_964508075.1 uncultured Planctomycetales bacterium | reverse complement strand
CGAGCGTGAACATTGAGGGGCGCTAGCAACGCTCTGGGGTGTTCTCGCCGACGTGGCGAGGCCGGAGTGGCAGCGTCAGAGTTGCCAGGAGAATGTAATGTGGGATCGGCTTGAAGGCTGGGGTATGTGGGGCTTGTTGATCGGTGCGGGTCTCATTTGGTGGCTTTGAACGACGTTCAGTTCGACAACGACGTAATAGCGCGCTCCTCAGCGTAGTCCGAGTTCACAGCAACCGGACCGCGCCCAGCAGGCACCTGGGCTGGCTAACGGGTCAGGCGAGCCAGTCGTCCGAGTCTGAGAGAGTCTACCCCCTTTTTTGGCACTGGCTGTCCAAGGGTAGATCGCTTCGTTGACCACTGGACGTCCCAGCCGTGCCAAACACCACCGACACCAGGGCAAGATCTCGCGGGTCGACTCGAGGCCGCCACCGCGGCTCGATTTCCGCCACGGCCAAGGCCGGGCCAAGTCGATTGTGAGGCGTCTGGGGTGACGGTTGACCGTCTATGTCGGCGGAGATCGGCGTGGCTGGGCAGAGAAAATTTGGACTACGTCTACTTGACTCAGAATGCCGACATGTAAATAGTTAGCGATTGAAAGGGCGCTTCGCGGTGTGCCCGTCGGCGCGGCGGGGCTGAAGCGCAGGGTCATAGCAAGTAGGAGATACCATGACCAATCTCTTGAACGGGTTGAACACAGTTCTTACGGCCGGCATCGGCGGGATTGCCTTCCTCGGCGCCTGGGCCTACATGGTGGTGCGCTGGCTTGGTAACAACGACTTCATCCTGGGGGAGGGCAGCCTTCTAGGTTGGCTTCCCTGGTAGCAAACGGCCCACCAATTACGAACTGGGTAGTACTGGAATCCAGACGCTCGTAGGCCGGCAACCGTCGGCCCAGGGGCGTCTGTTTCTTAGCTCTCTGTCGATCACAGCCCGCCTACGGGCACGCTTGCCCATACATTGCCAGCAACGCCGCCAAATCGGGCAGGCCCACGCAGTCGTCCCCGTCAAGATCCGCCACCGAAACGTAACCCGCGTCGCCCTCGCATAATCCGTACGATGACAGCAGCAGCGCCAGGTCGGACAGGTCAACATCGCCGTCACCGTCGAGGTCGCCGACACAGGGTGGGCTCCACGCGGCGATCTCGCGCGGGCCGATTCCCTGCGAATCGACGATCGTCCCGTTCATCGTGAAGTTGCCGTTTGGGAGGATGTCGAACGAGTACAGGCCGCGCTGGTTGTAGAAGTTGTCCGTTACCAGCAGATAATCCTCGAACCCGAGCAGATCACCCAGCTCGCCCTGAATGCCGACGTCGAACAGGTAGCCCGTCGCCGTCGGCTCCCCGGTCTCCGCATCGATCAGAAACGACCGGACCGTGGCGTCCGACCCATGTCCCACAAACAGAATCGCCGAGTCGCTCGAAAACGTGAAGTCCTTCGGCGAGCTGCCCGGCGAATAGAACGGCATCCCCGCCAGCGGGCTCAACGTGCCGTCCAGCCCGATCCCGTAGCCCAGGATCGCGTGACCGCCGGAGCTGATCCCGCCCGCGGCATACAGAAAGCTTCCGTCCGGCGAGACACTCACGCCCAACGGATACGTGCTCCCGGTCGCCATGCTCGACAGCGGCGTCAACGTTCCGTCGGCATTCACCTCGAAGGGGTAGATACGGTTTGCGAAGGAGTCCCCCGCGTACAAGTATTGCCCCGACGGATGCAACGCCAGCGAAGACGAGAAGGTGCCCGTCGGCCCGCGATCAACCTCGGTCAGCGTCAGATCCTCCCGATCAAACTCGTAGACAATCACGTCGTTCGGCACGCCAACCTCCGTCCGCAACGCCGCCAGATAGCGGTCATCGATCCACTCCACGTCCATCGGCGTGTCGGGCGTGGGATACTCCCCGACGATCGTCATCGTCGCGTCCGCCGCCACTTCCAGAATCGTGATCTGCTGGAACGGGTCGTTGCTGCTGGCGTGTCCGGTGGCGAGGAAGCGACCGTCGGGAGTGATCGAGATCGTGTAAGTATTGCAACCCGGCTCGTACTCGCCGGTGCTGTCGCGCTCACCGGTGATCACCTTCTGGACGAAGACCGGGGACCCGTCCGGGTTGAAGGTGTACGAGGTGACGCTGCCCTCCAGGTTACCGTTGTTGGCGACGAACGCCGCCGGCATCGTCGCCTGCCCGAGTGCCGCGGCCGTCGCCAACCCCAGCCCGATAGCGGCCGCAAGTCTCAAGCCCGTGGCGCGCGTGGCCGACCCCGCTGTGATCCATGTTCGTTGCTTCGTTTGCATGCTGGCACCCTTTGGCTTGCGCTGCGCGGAGAGGATTCTCGCCTAGCATCCATCATAACGACCGCGTCTTCGCTTACAAAGCGAATTCTGCCCTTCCCGCTTCAATCCGCCCCGTCGCCGGTCAGGAATAGGTCGGAACGAATGATGCCCGTGGCGAAGTCCGCGATCCGGAAATAGTGTCGGCGCTCCCGCAGGAAAGCGGCGTGCTCCGCGTGCCAGCGCGCCGATTCGTCCAGCAGCCGCCACGCGTCAACCGCACGCCACCAGGCTTGCACCCGCTCGAGCGTCTCATCGGAAGGCATTTGCGGATCACGAAGGTCGGCCTGGATTGGATCGGCCAATTGAACCGCGAGCGGTCCGGTCAGATTGACGATCTGCTGGCGCGCCCGGCGGCGCTCGTCGGCATCATCCGTCCGGGCGCGCGCAAACAACTCTGCCGCGGGT
This sequence comes from uncultured Planctomycetales bacterium, assembly GCA_964508075.1. Taxonomy (GTDB): domain Bacteria; phylum Planctomycetota; class Phycisphaerae; order UBA1845; family Fen-1342; genus JALSRY01. The sequence goes on along the minus strand of CAZDTB010000088.1, from coordinate 10,462 downwards.
CGGTCGAGCGCGGCGGGCACCGTATCAAACCGCAGCCGGTAAGCTGGCCGGGCGGGCGAGGAGATGTAGAAATAGAAGTCATCGGACTCCGGCGGCCGATGGAACGTAAACTTCAGTTTGCGAATCCCGGCCTGATCCGCTTCTAGGACCGTCGTGTCGAACAACTCGCCCGCGACGAACGTGCCCGTTGTCAACGGCGAGTCCGGCCGCATCCCGTCCCGCAGCATCCGCCCGCTCAGCCCGGAAAAGTAGCCCGGGCTCTTGGTCGAAACGACCAGCTCGCGCTCGCCCACGCGCTCCAACACGCACGGGTATTCCATCGTCAGCGGATGCTGCGCGAAGGTCAGGACGTAGCCCTCCAGGTCTTCCAGCTCCCAGGCCTCACGCAAGGCCACCGTGGTATAGATGCCGGCCACGGGCATATTGAGGAAGAACAGCTTGCTCCCAGGTTCGGGGCGTGGTGTGCTGGCGCGAATGTCGGCAGAGATCAACTGCTCGCTGCGCAGAATTCCGCGCCAGAGGTAACGGTAAACGCCAAACGACCACAGCGTCGCCGAAACGACCAGCACGGTCACCACCGGTCGCCACCATCCACGCAGCCTGGACAGCATCACCCCCAGCATCACGGAGAACGCCGCCGCCGGCAGATACGCGAAATGCGGCATGACAAACACCGGAATCACCGGCACAAACGCCGCCACCACCCAGGCTGGCCAAAACCAGCGTGTCCGCACGGTGCGCGCGGTGAGCACATACCACAGTCCCATCGCTGCCAACAGCACTGTCATCACGCCGTACAACATGATCTGCGACGAGAGCGAGACATCGTACGTCGTTAGTCCCAGAAGCATCGGGGTCTGAAAGACCAGCGCGAAGAGCAGGTGCAAGAGCTTGCCTGCCGCCCAAGGCACATACGCCGCCCCGCTCGGGGCCGTATAGTAAATGCTCGGCGGCCCGGCCAGTGGAAAAACCAACAGCCGCCAGTAGAGGTACGCGCCCGTCAGCACAAAGATGAGGGAGTATGCCGGGAGCCGCCGACCGAGCAACCGCCGCCCGCCCCGCGTCCAGTCCAGCACGATGACCAGGGGAAGAAGGACGATCGCGGTCTCGCGGCTGAACAGGGCCAGCCCCCACAAGAGCAATACCGCCAGCAATCGCTCCGCCGAGAGCGACGCAGCCCGCTCCTTCCGCATCAGCGGCGCCGACATGTAAACCCAGATTGCCGCCAGGAAGAAGAAACCGCTCACGAGCGCATTGCGGGCCGCGATCCAGCTCACCCCGAAGACGCTGTGCGGCTGAAACGCGAACGTCGCGGCAGCCACAAACCCCCAGCCGCGATGACCGATCACCCATTTCGCCAACAGATAGACCAGCACGGTCGTCAGCGCGTGCCAGGTGAGCGCGCAGATATGCACGCCCACTGGGTTGCCGCCGGTCACGAGCAGCTCGATCTTCATAACGAGCATCGCCACCGGCCGGGCATAGCGCCACTGCAAGGGCTGCTCCTGCCACCAGAGATTGACCAGCTCACCCGGCAGGTCAAACGTCGCCGACTCGACCAGGTCGGCAAGCCCCCACCCCAGCTCGCGCAGCGTTGCCCGATGCCAATGATCATCAAAGAAGAGGCCATCGCGCAGCGACCCGGCATGCGCGACAAACACCACCGCGAACAAGCCGACTGCCGCCAACAAATCGGCGCGGCGGCCGCGCGAAGGGACCTGATATGCCAAAGGCTTGCGCACGGCCGTTATCACGACTGGTTTACTCGATGTAGCCCAATTCCTGGAGATGCTTCTCCACGCGCCGCTGATCTTCCACGGTCAACGCCAATTCCTCCAGCGGCGACTCGCCGTCGCCCGGCACAAACTGGTTCGCCAGGGCACGCAACTCCTGGCAGAGCTCAGGCCGCTGCCCGGCAAGATTCCGCGTCTCCCCCGGATCAGCCTGCAAGTCGTACAACTCCTGCGGCAACTCATCGTTCTCCGGGCCGAACGTGTACTTGTGCTCCTCGGTCCGGACGCCGCGGATCTCCAAATCGGCGGGCGTCCCGGTAACGGACACGAACGCCGGCCGCGGCTCCCAGGGCCCACCGTCGATCAACGGCTTGAACGACCGGCCGTCAATCTCGCCATATTCGTCACGCTGGACGCCGAGCACATCCAGAATCGTCGGGAAGATGTCCGGCTGCCGTACCATCCGCGAGTGCAGTACCCCGCTGGGGAGTTTCCCCGGCCAGTGCAGGACCAGCGGCACCTTCACGAGAAAGTCGTAGACGTGGATCATGTGTCCCTCGTGGATGTTGCGTTTGTACGAGTTGATCCACATGCGCATGTGCATTTCGAGCAGACGATCTTGCCCGAGCGAGCGCGTGAACTTTTCAACCTTCTTCCGCGCCCGGTCCGCATCCAGCAGCCCACGCCGCTCCAGCAGCTTCGTCAGCTTCAGCGGCGTCCCCAGCGCCAGCAGATCCTGCACGAAAAACATCGGCGTCAGGCGCAACAGCCGTAGCCGGTCGCGCAGCCGGGCCCAGAAGCCGAACGCCGGCCGCCGCTGCGCATCACGCAGCCGCACTTTCCGCATCAGCGGCGTGCACTGCCCATACAGCTCCTGCAGAACGCTCGGACCGGCCCAGGCCGCCACCCCGAACGGCGCCAGCCCCTCGGCCTCATCAATCCCCAGCAGCTTGCGCGAGTAATCGACCGCAGTCCCCTCACGATAAGTCTCGGCGGCCGTCTTCTCCCCGTGGTCACCGGTAAAAACGGTCAATGTATTATCGTTGAGGGCGCTGAGCACGCGGCCAAGCTGCACGTCGAGGCTCGAAACGGCCCGCTCGTACTGGCTGGCGCCAAACTCCGCCGAGTCGCACTCCGCCGACACGCGCCGACCGGGATGCAGCTCCCACAGATGCAGCATGATGAACCACGGCGAGCGATAGTATCCGTTGCGGATCCGCTCGATGAACCGATCTCCCCACGCGGTGTGTAACCCGTCGCACGGGGCCCGGTAGGTGTACTGCTCAAAACCCCGCTCGAGCCCCATCTCCGGCAACAGCGGCCCACTCACTTCGGCATACGTATGGTACCCTCGCCGGGCCAGCACGTCCGTCAGCATCGGGACCTGCTCCGGCAACCGGTAGCCCCAGACCAGGTGCACCCCGTGCCGGGGGCTGTACAGAGCGGTCAGCAGCGTGGTAAAGCTCGGCGTCGTGCACGCCTTCTCGGTGATCGTCGTCGGAAACGACACGCCGGCCGCGGCTAGCCGGTCCAGGTTTGGCGTCCGGGCACGTCGCCCGGGGCCCAGCCAGCAGTCGGATCGGGCGCAATCCGTCACGATCAGCAGAATGTCAGGCTGGGGTGACTTCATGCCGAAACCTCACGTTCGACCGGTTTTCAACCGGTCGGATCCTGGTCGCACGCCGACACCGCAGGCACAACCAGCGCTCTGAGATACCATTGGCGCGTTCGCCGCATGCCATCCTCGAAGCTCACCTCCGGCCGCCAACCTAGCTCCGCACGAATTCGCCCGGAGTCGAGTGCCTGGTCGGTGCTCATCAGGGTCACCACCGCTTGCGAGATGTGCGACTCGTGATTCGCCCAGTTTGACACCCGGTCGACCAGCCACGCGCTCAGTAGGGCCAGTCGCCGACCGATCCGACGCCGACAGGGCGGCAAGTCGAGCGCGTCGGTCGTGGCGTTGATGAAGTCGCGCTGGGTAACGCGCTCGTCGCTGGCAACGTTGTAGACCTTACCAGCGGCAGCGGGCGTCTCTCCCGCGAGCACTGCCGCCCGCACGGCATCATCGATATACAGCGTTGCGATTCGATTGTCGCCGGAACCGATGATAAAAAGCCTGTTCAGCCGCGCCAGCGGGACGAAATGGTTGAAGAGCGCCCGATTGCCGGCCCCGAACAGGAAACCCAGTCGCAGAATCGTCCACGGGCAAGCCGCCCGCTGGCACTCCGCTTGCACGAGCCGCTCCGCTGCCAGCTTGGCCCGCCCGTAGAAGTTGTGGCGGGCGGGCCGTGCCGGCGCGCGCTCCGCACACGGGGCCGACTGGTTGGCGCTGGCCGCATAAACACCCCCGGAGCTGATGTAGACGAAGCGCTGCGGCCGCCGGGGCAACGCCGTCGCCAGCAAATACCGCGTGCCGTCGATCGTCGTGCGCTGGAACTTCTCCCAGCGTCCACTCATGTCGACCCGGGCGGCAGCATGAAATACCACGTCCCCCTCCGCCACCAGCCGGTCGCAACCGTCCAGGTGGGTCAGGTCGCCGATCAACGGCTCGACCCCCAGAGCACGCATGTCCGCCGCCGCCTCTTCCCGGCGCACCAGGGCGCGAACGCGGTCGCCCCGGGTGCGCAAGGCTCGCACCAGGGCGCCCCCGAAAAAGCCGCTGCCGCCCGTAACCGCGGCGTTCATGCCGAGTCCCCCCGCGGGCGGCGTGGAATCCAGCGCGGGACGCGCGCCCGGTAATCGAGATACGTCTGTCCGAAGCGTGTGACGAGCAACGGCTCCTCGAGCAACACGACTTGCAGGTGCGCCAGCGGCAGCCCCACCATAAACAGTATGAAAATCCCCGTCGACGAGAACGCCAGCGCCTCCCCAAAGATCATCCCCAGCACGCACGCCGCGATCGGATTCCGGCACCAGCGAAACGGGCCGGTCGCGACGAAGTCCTTGGGCGGGTCGAACTCGACGTATGCTCCCCGCCCGCGGCGCACCAGCACCAGCGACGAACCCGTGTACAGCAGATAGAAAATCCCGAAGACCACCCCGCCGCCCACCCGTACCCAGCCAATCTCGAGCTGCCAGGGCAAAAACCGTCTGCCCAGCACATGCGCCAGCCACGGTACCAGAACCAGAATGAACGCTAGGAATGAGAAGTAATAAACCACCGTCCGGACGGGCAGTGGAATGCGCTGAAGCACCTGCGACAGCGCACCGCGCGTCGCGGAGCGGGCGTCGGCAACCTCGCGCTTTGTGCCAGCCATAGTCAGGAATTCAAAGTGGATCCATCAGCGGGATACGGACGGCGCGCCGGTCCCCTCGCCGCGGCCGGTTTTACCAGTGCAACACGCAGCCGGCCGACATCCACTTGCTCGACTCAACGGAGTGCAGAACCGCGCGCTGTCCACGCTGCAACTCGCCGTTGCGTACCATCTGATCCAGGTGGATCAGAATCGCCGCCCCGCCAGTATAGCCGCACTCGGCCGCGCGGAACTTCATCTGCTCGGGGGTGGCCTTGAGGCGCTCACTGAGCCGCGCGATGTTCCCGTCGTATAGCTGCATGGTCGGAATCGACCAGACAAAGTGATTGATCTCCGATGGATCCATGTTCAGCGAGCCGAGCATGCGGATGACACCTTCGAGCAGAAACGGGGCGGCGTCGCGGTTGACCGCGAAGAAGTCCTGGTCCAGATGGTGCGAACCTCGTTCCCAGACCTCCTTGGCGGGGTTAGCGCCGCTCATGATGTCTTGCACGCCCCCGCCGGCGGTCATCGCCGGCTTGAGCTTCCCGCCGATTGACTCGACGTAGGTCCCGAGCACTTCCCCCGGGAGGGGCTGCTCCCCAACATCATCCTGGGCCTCGAGCAGCACCGCGCCGCTACCGTCGGCGAGGATGTAGCGCAGCGTCGCCTGCGTCTTGTTCATCTGCGGCTGATTGAAGTAGCACGCCCGCAGGTAGACGCTCGAAAGCTGCGAGTAGACCACCAACGCGGTCTTGTAGCGTCCCAGCCGCATCGCGTCGTATGCGATCTGCATGCACTTGCCCACGCCCGAGCAATTCGAGTGGACCTCCATCTCCGCGCAGGACTCGATTCCCAGCCGCTCTTGGAGCAGAGTGGACGTCGGCGGCGTGGTCCGGTCGTAAGCCGAGCTGGAAAGCAAGAGCAGATCTATGTCCGTCGGCTTTCTGCCGGCCATATCCAAGGCGCGTCGTCCGGATTCCTCGCTCAGCGACGCGATCGTATGCGTGAGCGCGTGCGTCTCGGGGTCGATCGCGAAGTGCCGGCTTTTCACGCCTCCGTTTTCGAGCATGCGCCGACCGACAGTGCGCACGAAGTTCCGCACCTTCTCGGGCGCGTCGGTCAGGTGACCCAGCACGTCATCGATCCGGTCGTTCGGAATCGGCTCGTTCGGCAGGAACGAACCGGTCCCGATCACGGAAACACGCTGCAAAGTCTCAGTCATCGACTTTTCTCTGCTGCGAAACCCTTGGCGCGCTTTGCTCTCTCCACCTGTGAATAGGCGCGTCCAGAACCAGTATGATTCCGCAACAGCGCGGATGTGTCAACCGAGCGCGCTGCGCCAATTTCCCGTTGCACGCCATCCGGCGGTCCGGCCGGCCGGCAACCCCGGTTGTGCCAGCCGATCGCGATCAGCCCGCTGCGCCGCGCCAGCACGTTGGTGGCGCGGCTGCTGGGCGGCGCCGACGGCGCTCTCCCGCTCAGCTACTCCGGGTCCATTAAAGCCT
>CAZDTB010000088.1:0-3978 GCA_964508075.1 uncultured Planctomycetales bacterium | reverse complement strand
AGGAACGAACTCATTACGGCGCGCGTCACGCGCGGCTCAAAGTAGGTCGCCGTCACGTTCAGTCGATTCGGATCGTTGGGCGTGGTCAGGTTCAAGCCGAACCCCTCGTGGGGTAGGATCACACCGATCCCGTAACTGTCCGACCATTGTGCCCCGCAGAAGGTGGGCAGCGGGCGCGAAAAGGATCCCAAGAACCCCATCGGCAGCGACGGGGCGTTGCCCAGGCCACGTGCTAACAGCGAGCGCGGGTCCGCGCGCAAGGCCCGCTCCATCAACGCCGCCATGATGCTGATGGGAACCCGCGACATGCGCTCCATGGCGACGTAGCGGCGGGTAATCAGCCCGGAAGCCAACGCCTGGGCCGTGCTTTCGGAGATCATATCCGCCGTCGCCTGCCGATCATCCGCGATTGCCGCGGGCACATACACCGGCAGCGCGCTGAAGAAATTGTGACAGACCGGCGCCCGCTGACGCCGCTTGCGGTTATCCACGAGTTGCCTGGTGGAGTATCCGATGTTCGGCGGCAAGGGCTGCGGGATGGTGTGATGCAACGCCCTAATGGCGCAGGCGCGCACATAGTCCCCCATTCGCGCAAACCCGCACATCCGCATCGAGACGTCGCGAACCTGCTGCACCTGTTCGACGCTGAAGCGGCGAACCATGTAATGCAAGCCTCGTCCGTCATTTGCCACCGGACCCCTGCCCAGCCGGGCATCCTCCCAGTCCGCCGGCAACGCCCCCAGCGCACCCCCCAACAACGTCCGCATACGCTCCAACGGCGAGAACTCCGCGATCAGCTCGGCCACATCGTCACGCAGCTCGTCCCCCACGCTCGTCAGCGCGGCCAAGTCGGGTTTCTGCTCGTATAACCGCTGGAGCTCCTCCAGCAGGATCATCCCCCCGCGCGCATCCATCAGCGCGTGCGGCCAGCGCATCACCAGCACATCCCCCTGCGGCAACCCTCGAAACAGGTGGAATTGCAGCGCCGGGCCCTGCTCCGCGTCCAACCGGCCGCGCAGCAGCCGCTCGCTCTGTAAGTGGAGCTCCTCGGGCGTTCCGGGAGACAGCCGCCGAACGTGCACAGCACGGCGCAAGTCTGGCTCAACGTCCAGTCTCCAGCGTGGGCGGCCGCTGACCGCTGACCGCTCCAGGCGGGCGGCGGTGGCCGGGTACAGCCGGTGCAGCCCCGCCAGGGCCCGCTGGAAGCCCGCCAGATCCAGCGAGCCGCTCAGTTCCAGCAGTAGCTGGATGTTCACCCCCGGCAGCCCGAGCCGTTTGCGCACCTCGTTGCCGACGAAAAACATGTAATCCAGGGGGTTGAGCTGCTGGTAGCGAGCCAACGGCGATCTCCAGGTGTAGGACCGGATCCGCACCCGGTCAGCCCCACGCCAAGGTACGCTAGTGTCGCTTCGCATGGGTGGCCCCTGGCGTTGCGCCTTCGGGGGATGGGGGACGCGAATCGAAGCCCCATTCGTGCTCCCCAACTCCAACGAGGTGGCCACCCTTCGCGTCATCCATCATTCCACGCGTCATCGAGCGCCGGGCTGCGCTGCTGCCGCTTCGAGCCGAGGAGCCTCGCAGCGAGGTAGCGGCCGCGACGGGGGGCGGCCGATACGTTCTCGATTGTACGTCGGGCTAAACCCATCAACTGGAAGCGGGCGTAGCAGGCCGACGAGGATCTCTGGTCCGTTCGGCCGAGGGCGGTTGCCGGCCTGGCGACCCTAGGCTGACCATTTTTGCGCATACCCTCACTTTGCGCCCCCGGCCGGGACGTTGAGCGAACGGGAGTGGATGGGAATCGAACCCACCAGAGACCGCGGGTGCGACCTCTCCTTGGTTTTGAAGACCAGGGGACCCACCAGGTGTCCGGTCACTCCCGCGGGTATCGTCCCCGATCGGGGCCCGCCCGGCAAGCCCCCGGCCCCCCGCCGCCCCCGCCCCGGCTTCTTTTGGGCAAACCAACTTGGATTATCGCTCCCGGTCGGCTAGGATTGAACGTTGCGGTAGGTTGGTACGCTTGGTCCTTCGAGGTGAGAAGACCGTGAAATCGTTTTGGCCCATCGTAGCGCTGATTGTGATCGTCGTTTCCGTAGGGTTCCTCGTCAGTTACTACGCCAAGCAGCCCGAGCCCGGGCAGGTCGCGCTCCACCGCGCTCCGGTGGCGTGCGAGGCCTGCGGGAAGGCATACATCACCATGCTCGGCGACCAGCCGGCCAAGTGCTATTATTGCGGCGAACAAGCCGCCTGGCGGGCGATCCAGTGCGCCGACTGTAAAGCTATCATCCCCATGGTAAGTGGGAAATTCAGTGGAGATTCGGATCGTATTTGTCCGAAGTGTGGTTCGTCTCGTCTCAGGGAGGTATCGCCCGATGGTCTCGAAGAACATTAATGAACCCATCCGCCGGGGCTTCACGCTGATCGAGCTCCTGGTGGTCGTCGCGATTATCGCGCTGCTGATCAGCATGCTGCTGCCGTCATTGAGTCGCGCCAAGCGGCAGGCCCGCCAGATGGTCTGCGGCACCAACTTGAAGTCGCAGTATGACGCCGCCATGCTCTACGCAGCCGACCATAATGGTGTCATTCCGCGGGGACAGCAGGTCTTCGTGGCTCCTAATGGCCAGGGTGAGGTTGGGATGACCTACGCCACGTGCCTGCTCCCATACCTGGGCTGGAACGGCAATCTAGGCATGGAGTGTCAAGGCGCAAGCGAAACGCGCATATATGATGTGCCGGGAGACTCGACGATCCTTTGGAAGTACTATTCAGGACCCACGTACGGGGGCAACTGGTGGTGGCGCGTGGTCTCGTACGTCTTCATGAGCGTCGAGCAGTATCAGTGCCCGGATTTCCCGGAGACGGAGCCGGTTCAGGGGCAGTGGCCTTTCGGCAGCCCGTTGGACTACGTCGCCAGCACATTCCCGATCCCGTACGCGGAATTGAACGCCATCTGGGACGAGGGCAACATGGTGTGGTCACAGAGTGGCGGCCACGTCTCCGTGCCCAGTAACGAATGCGTGTATATGGCCTATTCTAAAATCGGGAGCTTCCCGCCGGGAGTCAGCCCGGGAGACTTCATCTACGTCACCGAGGCACACACGTCGCTGCCGAACAGAGACGTCGGCGGCGACCCCTTGGGTGGACCGCACTTCCACCACGTCTTCATGGGTGCCCACCTGCCGTTTGCGGGTGAGCCGCGGATGGCCAACGACGAGCGTCACCCCGGCGGCCTCAACGCGATGTTCTTCGACGGGCACGTTCGGACGATGGATCTCCACCAGATCGACCCCGGGTACGGGGCCCACTACTCCAGACGCCTGAAGTGGTTCACGCAGATGCCGGCGGAGCTGGACTATTAAGATCGCTCCGATACCAGGGCTATAACCCCCGAACGAAGCCGTGCCGCCCGGCCAGCCGGGCGGCACGCTTTTCGCGCCCCAGGCAATCTCCATCCCCAACCCCGGATCCAGAACCCGCTCGTTCTTCGGCAAACCGCGCGCTGCGACGCTAGCCCGGACTATTCATACCGCAGAGAGCGCGGAGAGCGCAGAGTGTTGTTGAGACAGAAGTTGTGGCAGAATCCGAGTGCGTTTCGTTTTGACAGTGTGTATCACCTGTCCTTCTGCGTCGGCTTCGCTAACCTCTTTTCTATCACCTCTCTGCGATCTCTGCGTGCTCTGCGGTGAATTATCCGGGCTAGGCTTGAGGAGCGGAGCTGCCAGCCCGTTGAGGAGCCAGAGCGACTTCATAAAGTCCCTGGCGCGTGCCGCTGGCAGCTTGCCGGCCGGTGTCCAGCAAACACGGGCGGACAAGCCGCCCGTGGCACCCGACGGAAGGGCCCACCCGGCAGCCGTTTCCGTCGCCCCTCCGGGGCTGGGTTTGTGGTGTGCTCGCGTTCCGGGGGCTGGCGCCCCCGGCTACTGACCGACGCCCCTCCGGGGCTATGCGAGGCCCACCTCATCGGTTACGGACGCCGCTCCG
>CAZDTB010000087.1:1924-13254 GCA_964508075.1 uncultured Planctomycetales bacterium | reverse complement strand
AGACCCTCTTCACCCAGTCCCTGGAACGTGTAGGGGCTGGTGCGCGGTTTGAAAGCGCCGCCGCGCAGGATGCTTGCCCCGAGATCTTTCAACTGGCGGGCCGCGGGCACGGTCTGCTCGCGCGATTCGACCGAGCAGGGACCCGCGATCACGGTGATCGCCGGTCCGCCCACGCGCACGTCGCCCACCTGGACGATGGTGTCCTCGGGCTTCATCTCGCGGCCGGTGAGCTTGTAGGGCTTGGTGACGCGGATGACTTCGATCACGCCGGGCAGGCTGCTCAGCAGCGTCGGATCAACCGGGGCGACGTTGCCGGTAATGCCGATCGCGGTGCGTATCTTGCCGGGGATCGGATGGGGCGTCAGTTGCAGGTCCACAATCGCCTGGCAAACGCGATCGATGTCGCTTTGGGCGGCTCCCGATTTCATTACGACCAGCATCAGTTCAACTCCTTTGGCGGCGGGCACGCCGCCCACGGCACCCGGCGGTTGGCCGATCGAGGGTGCCACTGGCGGCTTCAGGGTGCCACTGGCGGCTTGTCCGCCAGTGCCTTGTACTGCCGGCAAACACGGGCGGGCACGCCGCCCACGCTACTCCGTGGCGGCTTTCAACGACTCGACCAGCCCGGTCCAGGCCTCCTCACGTCGAATCGCGTCGATGATTCGGCTGGCGACGACCACGCCGTCGGCGTGCCCACGCAGCGCGCGAACGTGCTCGGGGGTGGATATCCCGAAGCCAACCACGATGGGCTTGTCAGTTACCGTCCGGATTCGATTCAGGAACTTCGGCAGGCCGGCCGGCAACGCCTTCCGCACGCCGGTCGTTCCGGTCAAGCTGACGGCGTAGAGAAAGCCGTCCGTCAGCTCCGCGGTGCGGGCGATCCGCTCGTCCGTCGACGTCGGCGCGACCAGAAAAACGATGCTGATTCCGTGCCGGTGTGCCGCAGCGAGCCATTCGTCTGCTTCTTCCAGCGCCAGATCCGGAACGATTAACCCACAGACGTGTGCCGCTTCCAGATCGGCGAACAAGCGCTCCTGCCCATACGCCATCAGCGGGTTCAGATAGGACATCATCACCAACGGACACGGGAGTTCGAGCTGCCCCAGAGCGGCAAGCACATCCTTCAAGCGCACGCCGTTCTCCAGCGCAATCTGCGACGAGTACTGAATCGTCGGACCATCGGCGATCGGGTCCGAGAAGGGAATCCCGAGCTCGAGCAGGTCGGCCCCGTGCTCCGCCAGCAGACCGAGATTCTTCAGCGACGCATCGAGCGTCGGGAAACCAGCGGTCTGGTAGGGTATGAACGCCAACTCGTGTCGGCGGCGCAAGGTTTCAAAGGTTTCGCGGAGTGTCACACCAGACCCTCCACGATCTCGAGGTCCTTGTCACCCCGCCCGGAGAGGTTGATCAGGACAATCTCGTCCTTGCTCATCTGCGGGGCGAGCTTAAGGGCGTGGGCCAACGCGTGTGCCGGTTCGAGCGCGGGAATAATGCCCTCACACGAGCAGAGCAACTTAAAGGCTTCCAGAGCTTCCCTATCCGTGGCGAACGTGTACTCGACCCGGCCGGCGTCCTTCAGGTACGAATGCTCGGGACCGACGCCGGGATAATCGAGTCCGGCGGAGACGGAGTGCGTCTCGCAGATCTGCCCGTCTTCGTCCTGCATCAGGTAGCTCTTGGCGCCGTGCAGCACTCCGACGGTCCCAGCGACGAGCGTGGCGGCGTGCTTCCCGGAAGCCAGCCCGCACCCGCCGCCTTCAACGCCAATCAGTTTGACGGATTCCTCGCGAATGAACTCTTGGAAGATACCGATCGCGTTCGACCCGCCACCCACGCACGCGATGATCAGGTCCGGCAGCCGACCTTCCTTCTCCACGATCTGCGCGCGCGCCTCACGCCCGATGACGGTCTGGAAATCGCGCACCATCGACGGGTACGGGTGCGGGCCGACCACCGAGCCGATCACATAGTGGGTCGTCTCGACGTTCGTCACCCAGTCCCGAATCGCCTCGTTGATCGCGTCTTTCAGCGTCTTGCTCCCGGAGTCCACGCTCACCAGCTCCGCGCCCAGCAAGTCCATCCGCAGCGCGTTCATGTGTTGGCGGCGGATGTCTTCGGCGCCCATGTAAACGTGGCACTCCAGCCCGAGCAAAGCACATGCGGTCGCAGTCGCGACGCCGTGCTGACCGGCGCCGGTTTCGGCGATGATCCGTGGCTTGCCCATCCGTTGGGCGAGCAACACCTGTCCGATCGCGTTGTTGATCTTGTGGGCACCGGTGTGCGCCAGATCCTCACGCTTCAGGTAGATCCGGGCACCGCCGAGCTGGGCGCTGAGACGCTCGGCAAGGTAGAGTGGCGTCGGCCGCCCCACGTAGTCACGCAGCAGCGCGTCAAGCGTGCTGTGAAAATCGGTGTCCGTCTTGATCGACTCGTACGCCGCGCTCAACTGATCCAGCGCGTACACGAGCGTCTCCGGCACGAAGCTCCCGCCGAAATCCCCGAAGTAGCCACGCTTACGTATCGCTGCGCTCGGCATCTGCCATCCTGACGGCGCGGATGAAGGCCTTCACCTTCTCCGCATCCTTGCGCCCCGGCTCGTGCTCAACACCCGACGAGACGTCCACCGCGTACGGCCTCAGCGTACGAATCGCCTGGCCGACGTTCTCCGGCGTGAGTCCCCCGGAGACGATCAGCGGGCCGGGCAGATCGCGGGCGAGGCTCCAATCGAACTTCCTTCCGCTGCCCGCTCCCGGGTCCAGCAGGTACGCCGATACACGATAACGCTCCATCCGCTCGCGGAGTGTCTCGGACGTGTCGTTTTCAAGAATATTGAAACGTTTGATTACCTTGGGCGCCAGCCGCTCGCAATCACGGGGCGACTCGTCGCCGTGGAGCTGCACCCGGTCCAGCCCCACCCGGCGCACGATCGACCTGATCTCTTCCACTCGGTGGTCAAGGAACACCCCGATCACGCTGACCAGCGGGGGCAACCCCGTCACGATCAGCTCGGCGGTCTCCGGCGTGACCCGGCGGCGCGAGCCGGCGAAGACTAAGCCGAGCGCATCGGCGCCGGCCTCGACCGCGAGCAACGCGTCCTCCCGGTTCGTCAGCCCGCAAATCTTAATCCGCGTCATCGCCGGCCATCCATTCCTCCCCGCTCTGCATCATCTCGCGAAACGCCTGCGCATCGTCATCACGGATCCAGCCTGAGATGGTCTCAAGCTCGCGGCGGAACGACTCGCGCAGCTCCGCCGAGAACGGATTCAGCTTCTGGATCGCGTAGTACAGGTCCGGGTTTTCCCGGATCACGGTCTCGGTGGTGACCATCTGCGACTGGAACGTCGTGCTGCCGACTTGGTTGACCCGCTCGAACGGCAGCCCGCTGGCCACCAGCACCTTGGTGAAGACGATGTTAGTGAGGTGCGAGAGCCCCAGGACGTAAGAGACGATCCGGTCGTGCTCGTCGAGCGAGAGCTTCACCAGCGTCGCCGCCGTGTCGGCAAAGAACGCTTCGACTTTGCGCGTAGCGTCGGCGTCGCCGCAGTCGCAGATGCAGATGACCTGGTCCGAGAGCGTGCGCGTCCCGGGACCGAACATCGGGTGCACACTGGTCAGCGCCACCCCGGCCGCCCGGGCGCGCGTAACGGCCGGCTTGAGGTGGCTCTTGAGGCTGGCGATGTCGAAGACCACGCCGCCATAGCCGGTCGTCGCGATCTGCGCGATCACTTCCGGGACCACTTCGAGCGGCGTGGCAATCAGCGTGCAGGAGGTTCCGTCGAGAGCCGCGGCCAGCGAGCATTCGGCCGGGCCAGCCTGCGGGTCGTGGATGCCGACGCGGTGACCCTGGTTGCCGAAGAAGTCGGCGAACCAGCGGCCCATCGTCCCGGCCCCGCCGACGATAAGAATGTTCTCGGCGGCGCCGCGATAGTCGGAGTATGAGAGGCGCTCCTGCTCGTCGCGCGAGGCCGCGATGAGCGACTGCATGAGAGCCCGGACCGCTTTCTGTGGTAGTCCCAGCTGCTCGGCCTGACGGGCCGCACGGTCGAGCACCTGACGCTCGACGTTCCAGTCGCGCAACGCGATGCCGTCCAGTTTCTTTTGCTGGCCGATCGCCTTGGCGGTTTCCATCCGGGCCGCAACAAGCTTCAGCAGGTCGGCGTCGAGCTTGCGGATCCGTTGACGCAGGTGTTCGAGCTGAGTCATCACGCCGCTCCCAGGAGTTCTGCAAGTCTGCGGCCAGGGTGGGGGGCGCGCATCAGGGCCCCGCCGACCAGGATGGCATCGTAGCCGGCATCTTCCAGACGCTGGACGTCGTCGCGGGTGTGGATTCCGCTTTCGGCGACAGCGGTGCAACCCGCGGGCACGCGGGCTTTCAAACGTACCGCCGTGTCGAGGCCGACCACGAAGGTGTCCAGGCTCCGGCTGTTGACGCCGATGATCTCAGCACCGGAGGCGGCGGCTCGGCTCAGCTCCTCCTCGTCATGCACCTCGACCAGCGCGGCAAGTTTCAGTTCGCGCGTCAGTAGGAGGTAGTCGCGCAGTTGCGCGTCGCTGAGGATTCGAACGATCAGCAGGATGGCATCGGCGCCGATCTGCCGAGCTTCGTGGATCTGGTATTCGTCGATCGTGAAGTCTTTTCGCAATACGGGGAGGTCAGTGGCTTCTCGGGCAAGCCGCAGGTCGTCCTCCGAGCCGCCGAAGAACCGCCGCTCGGTCAACACCGAAAGGGCGGCGGCGCCGTTCTCCTGGTAGCTGCGGGCCACCCGCTCGACCTCCACGTCCTCTCGCAACGGGCCCTTGCTTGGTGAACGCCGCTTTATCTCCGCGATCGCCGAGATGCCCGGCTTGCGCAGGACGGCGGCAAAACCGCGCAACGCCGGCAGGACGGGGAAACGGAGTTCATCCAGCGGGTGCGCGCGCTTTCGTGCCTCCACTTCGCCTCGCTTGTGCGCCACGATCTTTGAGAGAAAGTCCATGATCCGCGGCCCCTCGCTCACGCTCCTACCTACCCCTCGCTGACGCTCGGGGTTCTGTCCGATCGATTTCCCCGACTGCGTGCGACCAGCGCCTCGAGCTTTGCCCGGGCGCTGCCGCTGTCGATCGATTCCGCGGCCCGCTGGATGCCCTCGCCGATCGAATCAGCCCGCCCGCCGACATAGATCGACGCGCCGGCGTTGAGCAACACGACGTCGCGCGTCGGTCCCGGCTCTCCGTCAAGCACCTCCCGGACAATCCGGGCGTTGGCTTGCGCGTCGCCGCCACGGAGCGTGTCGAGCTCCGCGTCCGCAATGCCGAAATCTCCCGGGCAAACCGTAAACGAGCGCAAGGCGTCATTCCTCAATTCGGTCACAAACGTCCTGCCGGCGAGCGTGATTTCATCCAGGCCATCCTCACCGTGTACCACCAAGCAATGCACCGAACCCAGGCGCTGCAAGACTTGCGCGACCGGCTCGGTCAGGCTGCGATCATACACCCCCATGAGCTGCCGGCGGGCACCGGCCGGGTTCAGCAACGGCCCGAGCATGTTGAAGACGGTCCGGACACCGATCTCGCGGCGCGGCCCGGCGGCGTGCCGAGCGCCGGGGTGGTACTGTGGCGCGAACAGAAAACCCACGCCGATTTCGTCGATGCACCCAGCCGAGTCTTCCGGAGACATTTCTATATTCACGCCCAACGACTGAAGAACGTCGGCGCTCCCGCAACTGCTCGAGATCGAACGGTTGCCGTGCTTGGCCACTTTGCACCCGGCGCCCGCGGCGACGAACGCGCTCACCGTGGAAATATTGAACGTCCCACTCCGGTCACCACCGGTGCCGCAGGTATCCACCAGGTTATCCGAACGAGCCGGGGCCGGCACGGCTCCCAGGCGCATGGCCCGCACGAACCCGGTGATCTCCTCGACCGATTCCCCTTTGGCCCGCAGGGCGACCAACAGGGCGGCGATCTGCGCGGGCGTCACGCTGCCCGCCATGATCTCCGCCGCCACCGTCGCCGCCTGTGCCTCACTCAGGTTGCGGCCGTTGATCGCGAGTTGAATCGCCTCTGCCACAGTCATCGCCACACTCCCGCACCGCTGTACCCCCAAACAAAAAAGCCCTCGACTTTCGCCGGGGGCTTGGTGTCGTCGCGGGTGGTCAAATCTGGCTATAGACGCAGACACCAGCCTCCGGCCCGTCGGGCACGATACCAGAAATACCAGTAATCGGAGAACTGCCGCAACATCATAACGAATCGCATCCTACGTCCGGTCCAAGCACAAAGTCAACGGATATCGCGGTGCGCGTGCCGCCGATAATCGGCGCGCTGGGCGTGGGTTGCGGTCTGTTCGACGGCGCGTGCTCGGCCTTGTTGCGGTCTGCCAAGGTTCGCGGTGAGCGCGCAAAAAAAGCGACGTGAGGTGCGGCGAGAAGCTCGTGGGGTCCTTCAGAGTGTTCGAATCCGCTGCTCGGGACGCTAGCGTTGCCGTCGGCGAATCGTCCTCTTGTGAGGTTGGCGTCTCGTTCAGAGTTTTTGATCCGTCAAGGTATCGCCCGCATTGGTTAGGCGCTCCCGCTCTGCCGTTGGCCGTTGCCTCGACTTTGCGGTTTTCCCTTGTCGGACCGCGGAGATCGACGATTAAACCGATCTGCCGAATCCTCTCTTCGGGTTCGCCTCCTCGTTAGAGTCTTGCCCAGCGAACTCTAGCCAGCCTGCCGAAGCGAGCCGGCTCCTCTCATGGACTCTACTTCCCTACAGCACATGGGGGTCCGGAAGTCCACTTCTCGCGGGGGTTCCACATCCCGCTATGTTCCGCCTTCAGGGTTTGGTTACCCTCTTGACGGCTTACTCCTTCCGAGCCCGTGCCGGCCTTGTTTCGTGCCGGCAGCGCTCCTGGGATTCACCCTTCGAAGCGTTCCCCTCTCGAAAGGTATCCGTGACGTTTCCGCCCGGAAAAACCCACCTGCCGTTTCTCCTGCCGGTACCGTTGCCACCGGAGCGACAACCCGTCCCGCCAAGCCGCGGCTCCTGGGCTCTAACCCTTCCGAGAGTCCCTTGCAGGTCAACGCGTGATTAGCGCGCCGACTTGCCGGATGCTCCCCTGGGTTTTTGCCCTTCCAGGGTTTTCCCACGAGGGCCTTGACCGGAATCCCTCCCGGTCTCCTCTCACGCGCTTCACCAAACCGCTCCCGGAGGAATAAGGTCGGTCCGCGCCCCAGAGTATCAATCGGCTCTCACTTGGCTTCGTCCGTCCTCGCCAGCGAACCGGGGGAGACGCACGAAACAACCCTCCTAGGGTTTTCGCACCTGTCCGGTCCCGAACATTCGGACGCGCAGCCTCTCGGGCTATGTGTTCACCTCATGCTGTGCCGTGCATTACTGCCGACTAGCCAGCAGTCTTTGAGAGGTCCCAACGCCCTGCCGGGGCTGTTCGGGTTCGGCGGAGGTGCCGAGCCATCGCGACCTCAACGTCGCACCTGAAACATAGCCCAGAAAACAATTGTAGGCAAATGAAAGTGGCCGGCGGCGAGTTATTGACAAGCTGTCAACACGAACTTGCGCATTTGCGCCAAACGCTAACTCACGGCGCGAGTGTTGTTAGGCAGCCACGCGCGCGAGATAAGTATTCTCCCGGTTTGGGCGCAATTTCTCTTTGCTGACAACAGATCCACAGAGGACTGACAGGTTCCCGCAGGGAGCCGTCCGCGCCGCGATCCTCTGCGCCCGGAGATTCCGGCTGCGGGGAATCACAAGAGATTCGCAGCCAACTCCGCCAGCGGGCTCCGTTCCCCCTTGCACAGCTCGATGTGTGAGGCCACCGCCTGTGGCCGGAAGCGGTTCACCAGGTAGGTGAAGCCGTTGCTGCTGGCGTCTACGTACGGGTTGTCGATCTGGTAGGGATCACCGGTCAAGACCACTTTGGCAGCCCGGCCCAGCCGAGTGATCACAGTTTTGACCTCCAGCGGCGTGAGGTTCTGGGCCTCATCGATGACGACGAAGCGGTTGGAGATGCTCCGCCCGCGGATGTAGGTCAGCGGCTGGATCTCGAGCAGGCCGGCACGAAGCACCGCGGTGCACTCGTGGTGCCCCTTGATGGCCCCGCCGGCATCCATCAGGAACTCGATGGTGTCGGCAATGGGCTTCATCCACGGTTCGAGCTTCTGACCGATGTCGCCGGGGAGGTAGCCGAGATCACGGCCCATGGGGAACACCGGGCGGGCAACCAGCACGCCCCGGTACCGCTTTCGGCGGACGGTCAGCTCGATGGCGGCGGCCAAGGCCAGCAACGTCTTGCCGGTGCCGGCCTTGCCCATCAGCGTGACCAGCTTGATCCGGTCGTCCAGCAGGGCGTCGATCGCGAAATACTGCTCTTTGTTCCGGGGCTTGATGCCCCACAGGCTGTCGTCCGCCTCGTGAAGCGCTATCAAGTGCTGCTTGTCCACGTCCACCCGGGCCAAGGCCGAGTCGGCGGTACCGTTGCCGGCGCGCAGAAGGACGTATTCGTTGGGCGAGAGCTCCACCTCGGACACTGCCAGAGACCGGGCTTGGCGGAATTCCGCGAGGCGCCCTGGTTCGACCGTCAGCTCGCGTTGACCGCTATAGAGCTCGGAGAGCTGGATGCGGTCCGAGGTGTAGTCTTCGGCACGCAAGCCGGCGGCGTCGGCGCGGATTCGCAGGTTGATGTCCTTGGTGACGATGACCACAGGCGTGTCGGGCTCGGCTTCCCGGACAGTCCGGGCGACGCGCAGGATTTCCAGATCGGTGGGTTCGCCGCCCGCCGTCAACATGCGCTCGGGCTCGCAATAGACCGTCAACCGGCCGCCGTTTTCGAGCGGGACGCCGTCGGCGAGACTGGTTTCGTCGCGGAGCGAATCGAGCAGGCGGACGATCGAGCGGGCGTTAAATCCGCGGTCGGTCCGTTCTTTCTTGAACCGGTCAATCTCGCTGATCACGCCCACCGGGATGATCACGGTGTTGTCGGCGAACTGAAAGATCGAGTGCGGGTCGTGGATCAGGATGTTCGCGTCGAGTATGTAGTTCTTCCGCATGGCCGCCAACTATAACATCGGTCCGACAGCGGGCAAGCGGGAGGCCTCACCGGCCAGGAGCGGGCCTCGGAGCTGCAGGCATCGTCGATCAGAATCTGAGCGGGTCGCCGGTCATTGGGCGTCTATTGTTCCTAATGTAAGGCAGAACTCCGCTTTGCCGGCGGCGTTGATTTTAGCTGGCTAGCGAGTAACTTTGTGCCGTAGTTAAACTTGGAGCTTGCTGTATTGAATCGCGGGAGGAAGATGCGCATGACCACGACCCATGGTGAAGTGCAGAGGGTTGGCGAACTCGTTCGCGAACACTACGAGCATCTCGACCGGTTGCTGACCGAAATCCGGCGCGTGATCGTCGGGCAGGACGACCTGCTGCGGAAAATGCTGGTCGGCCTGCTCGCGAACGGACACATTCTGCTCGAAGGCGTGCCGGGGCTGGCCAAGACGTTGGCCGTGTCGAGCTTGGCCCGCGCCATTCGCACGCAGTTCCAGCGGATTCAGTTCACACCCGACCTGCTGCCCGCCGACATCCTGGGAACGCTGGTCTTCCAGCCCAAGGACGGCAGCTTCGCGGTCAGGAAGGGGCCCATTTTCGCGAACCTGATCCTGGCGGACGAGATCAACCGGGCGCCCGCCAAGGTGCAAAGCGCCCTGCTCGAAGCCATGCAGGAGCGCCAGGTGACCATCGGCCAAGAGACTTTCCCGCTCGACGAGCCGTTCCTCGTGCTGGCGACGCAGAACCCGATCGAGCAGGAGGGGACCTACCCACTGCCCGAGGCCCAGGTCGACCGCTTCATGCTCAAGCTGCTGGTCGACTACCCCTCGCGGGACGAGGAACGACAGATCCTCGACCGCATGGCGACACAGCGGGCCGTGCCGCGGGTCAATCCGGTGACCGAGCCGGCCCGCATCCTCGAGGCCCGAGCAGTGCTCGACGAGATCTACATGGACGACAAGGTCAGGGACTACATCGTCGCCCTCGTCCACGCCACCCGCCGCCCGCGCGACTTCGGCCTTAAGGACATCGCCGAGTGGACCGAATACGGCGCGTCACCCCGCGCGACGATCTACCTCGCGACCGGCGCCCGCGCCATGGCCTTCCTCGCCGGCCGCGGCTACGTCACACCGCAGGACGTAAAGGACATCGCCCCCGACGTCATGCGCCACCGTGTGATCATCAGCTATGAGGCCGAGGCGGAAGAGAAAACCAGCGACGACATCGTCCGCTACGTCCTCGATCACGTCGAGGTACCGTAGGAAAAGGGGTCAGGAACCTTTTTGTGCTCGGCGTGTGCCTTCCCTGAACTGGGAGGTACCATGCACAAAAAGGTTCCTGGCCCCGTTTCTCTTTCAGGCTAGATCTTGCGCTCCAACTGCTTCTGAGCCGCTTCGACCGTGTTTCGCAGCAGCATCGCGACGGTGACCGGCCCGACGCCGCCCGGGACCGGGCTGATTGCCGAGGCGAGCGGCGCGACCCGTTCGAAATCGACGTCGCCGACCGTCTTCCGCACCATCTTGCCACTGTCGTCCGGCTCCCGAACCGTGTTGATCCCAACGTCGATGACGACGGCCCCTGGCTTGACGTGCTCGGGGCCGATGATGTGCGGCTTGCCGACCGCGACCACCAGGATGTCGGCCTCGCGCGTGTGCGCGACCACGTCCCGCGTGGCGATGTGACACGCCGTGACGGTCGCCATCTGCGTGGCCAGGAACATCGAGATCGGCTTGCCGACAATCCGGCTCTGGCCGACCACCACGGCCTCGGCGCCGCGCACCTCGGCACCGCTGCGCCGAATCATCTCCATCGCCGCCAGCGCCGTACACGGGGCGATGATCGGGGCGTCGTAGAACAACCAGCCGATGTTCGCGGGGTTGACCCCCTCCACGTCCTTGTACGGGTCGATGCAGTATTGCGCCGCCGCCGGGTCGATTCCCTCCGGCAACGGCAATTGCAGCATGATCCCCGTTACGTTCGGGTCAACGTTCAGCCGGTCAATCTCGGCCAGCAAGTGCTCCTGGCTGGTGCTTTCCGGCAATTCCAGCAGCTCGTGCTGCACACCGGCTTGCAGACAGCGCTTGCGCTGCGAATCGGCGTAGATGCGCGCCCCCCGATCACTCCCGATCAGAATCGCGCACAAACGGATCGGCCCATGCCGCACCGTATACGCCGCGATGCGCGCCTCGACCTCGTTCCGAATTTCGGCCGCGATGGCCTTACCGTCCAGGATCTTCGCCGGCATTGATTGCCCTCGCCGTGGCCAGCGATGATGACCCGGATGTCGCACGCTTTCAAGCTCGTTGGGGGCGAAT
>CAZDTB010000087.1:0-1914 GCA_964508075.1 uncultured Planctomycetales bacterium | reverse complement strand
GATCTTCGCCCGCTTGCGCCTGAGCTGCAAACGTTGCCGCAGTCGGCGGTTGATCCGTAACGCGAGAGGGCGTAGTCTACGGCGTACGTTTCAGATGAGCCGTCGCCCGGAGCCCGCTGGTTACCGGCGCGGCATGTGATGTCAAGTCAGATTGCACACAGGAGGTAGGAAAATGGTCGCATCATGGAGAAGGGCAATTGGAATGGCGGGAGCGCTGGTCTGTTGTGCGCTCATGGCGGCGCCGGAAGCGTCGGCGGGCAATCTCTACGGCCTTCATTACAACTCGAGGGACCTCTACAGCGTATCCGAGATCGACGCTTCGGTAACGCTGATCGGCAACACCGGTGTAGCCCTTGGAGGCATGGACATGTCGTCCGATGGTTTCCTTTACGGCATCGGCACCGGCTCGAGCGCCGCCCTCTACCGGGTTGACCCGGGCACGGCCGAGACGACGACGATCGGCCCGCTGGGACTCGGGTTCGTGTTCGAGGGCGCCCTGGTCATCTCGCCCGACGGCGTGCTGTACGGCACCAACGGTGACTCGTCCAGCAACCCGCAGCTATTCACCGTCGACATTGACACCGGGGACGCGACCGTCGTCGGGACGATCAGTGGCGGAAACCACGACGTCAACGGGTTGGCCTGGCGGAGCGACGGAATGCTGGTCGGTATGGACGGCAACCAGAATGTGCTCCTCGCGATCGACCCCGTCACCGCCGTGAGCTCGGTGATTACGCCATTCACACCCGATGTCGGGCTGGCCGGTGGCATGGCGATGTTCGACGGCATCGGCTACTTCGCGACCGGCGGCAGCGTGGTCGGCGGAACGAACGAGCTCTACAGCTTCGACCTGTTCACCGGCGAGCACACTCTGATCGCGGGGTTTCCTGCCGACGTGATCACCGGTCTGGGGTTCTCCGCCCTGGCGGCTGTCCCGGAGCCGGCCTCCGTGGTGCTGTTGGCACTGGGCGGCCTTGCGGCACTGAGCCGTCGCCGGCGCTAGACGCCACCGACCGGCGGATTCGTCCGCCTTGAACACGGTAAGCATGGTGGCCCATCGCTTCAGCGGTGGGGGTCGCGAATCCTCAGAACATTCGTGTCCCCCACGACTAAAGTCATGGGCCACCCATCTCTCGCTCGCGCTTCGGGCTCGGGTTTAGACCGCCCCGGCCCCCGGCTTCCTGCCCGCCCGGCCGATCACGGTGATCCGGTACTTACCAGCCAGTTGCAGAGCGCGCTCACGTTCGAGCAGAATTGTCTTGCCGGCTTCGACGACCAGCCCGCGGGCGCGGGCCTGGTGCAGGTTCTCGATCGTGTCGGGGCCGATGGTGGGGACGTCGAAGCGCATGTCCTGGTTCGGCTTGGCGACCTTGACCAGCGTCCAGCCGCCCTGTGGGCACAGCTCGCCGGCCCGGGCGATCAGCTTGTCGGTGCCCTCGATCGCCTCGACCGCGATGACCTCCTTTTCCTTGACCGCGAGCGACTGGCCGATGTCCATCCCCGCGATCTGCTTGAGCAGCGGCCACGCGAAATCGGCGTCGGCCAGGATGGCGGGTGGGGCTTCGCTGAGCGGGCGTGTCCCGGCCGGTGTCAGAACACCCTCCTCGACCAGCGCCTCCGGGCAGTATCTCGTCGAATCGACCACCGTCAGCCCTCGCCGCTCCAGCTCGTCCGCCACCGCCCGCAGCAGCGTGTCGTTCCGCTTGTCGCGGGCGTGGAAGTACCAGACGCGTATGCTCGTCAGGTCCGGCAGGTATTGCAACCATTGCAGCCACCGCGGCCCGGCGAACATCGTGCTCTTTCGCACGCGCCCCGCCATGATCACCTCGCGACACCCCGCCCGCCGCAGCGCCCGAATCCACCGCCCAAGCTGCACGATCCCGCGCCAGCAGAACCGGTCAGCCAGCTCACGCA
>CAZDTB010000086.1:0-13290 GCA_964508075.1 uncultured Planctomycetales bacterium | reverse complement strand
CGCCGCTCTAACCAACTGAGCTATGGGCCCGTCAACCGTATTATACCGCGCCGGGTCGGGCGGTGAATCGCTCGGCGTGGCATGACCGCCTGCGCGGGTACGCCGCTGCTGTGCCCGCCGCGTGGCAGCCGGCGCGATCGGTGGTATACTGCCTCGCTCGGGGGGGCGCCCGGCGGAGCGTGCCGCGGGGGAAACTTGGGATTCAATGCTTCTAAGCTCTCACGGAGGTTGGTCGCCATGTTGATGCCGTATCGTCCCGAACCGTATGTCAACTTTGCCGAACCCGATTCACGCGAGAAGATGATCGCCGCGTTGAGAGATGTCCGCGCCAAGCTCGGGCGCACATACCCACTCCGTATCGGCCACCAGCGCATCGAGACCGACGGGAAGATCAATTCGATCATGCCGGCCAACAACGATACGGTCGTCGGCTACGTCTCGAAGGCCGGTCAGGATCACGCCGAGCAGGCGATCAGAACCGCCGCCGAGACGTTCAAATCCTGGCGGCGCGTCAAGCCCGCGACGCGCGCCCGCATCCTGTTCAAGGCGGCCGCGATCATGCGCCGGCGCCTCTATGAGCTGACCGCCTGGGAGTGTTTCGAGGAGAGCAAGAGCTGGATCGAGGGTTATGCCGACGTCTGCGAAGCGATCGACTTCCTCGAATTCTACGGCCGCGAGATGGTCCGCCTCGGCGCCCCGCAAGAGGTTACGCCGTTCCCCGATGAAGATAACGAGCTGCTCTACATCCCACTCGGCGTCGGCGTCGTCATCCCGCCCTGGAATTTCCCGCTCGCGATCTCCTGCGGTATGACCAGCGCCGCGCTCGTTGCCGGCAACACCGTCGTGCTCAAACCCGCCAGCACCGCGCCGGTCGTGGCGGCGGTGATGGCGGAAATCTTCGAGCAGGCCGGCCTGCCGCCGGGCGTGCTCAACTTCTGCCCCGGATCGGGTGCCGAGATCGGTGATTTCCTGGTCGAGCATCCGACGACGCGCTTCGTCTCGTTCACCGGATCGATGGAAGTCGGTCTCGGCATCTTCGAAAGATGCGGCAAGGTCTCGCCCGGCCAGACCTGGCTCAAACGCTCCGTGCTCGAGATGGGCGGCAAGGACTGCATCGTCGTTGATGAGACCGCCGACCTCGAAGCCGCCGCCGCCGGCATCGTAACCGCCGCCTTCGGCTTCCAGGGTCAGAAGTGCTCGGCCTGCTCGCGGGCGATCCTGCACCGGGATATTTACGACGAGGTAATCAAGCGCGTCGTCGAGAAAGCCAAGCCGCTCACGGTCGGCGACACGACCAACGAAGAAAACCTACACATGGGCGCGGTGATCGACGAAGCCTCATACAAGAAGATCAACGACTACATCGCGATCGGCAAGAAGGAGGGTAAGCCGATGCTGGCGGACACGCCGGTGCCGAAGGGCGGCTACTTCGTCCCGCCGACGATCATCGCCGACCTCGACCGCGACGCCCGCCTTGCCCAGGAAGAGATCTTCGGCCCAGTGCTGGCGATCATCAAGGCCAAGGACTTCGACGACTGTCTCAATATCGCCAACGGCACACAGTACGGCCTGACTGGCGCGCTGTACTCGAACGACCGTATGCGCCTGGAGCGCGCCCGGCACGAGTTCCACGTCGGCAACCTCTACTTCAACCGCAAGTGCACCGGCGCCCTGGTCGACGTCCAGCCCTTCGGCGGCTTCAACATGTCCGGCACCGACAGCAAGGCCGGCGGCCGCGACTACCTGTTGCTCTTCATGCAGGGCAAGAGCATCGCGGAGCGGCTGTAGCAAGCTGTCAGCTCTCAGCCATCAGCCGTCAGCCAGCAGCCATCAGCGAGCGGAGTGCGCTGACCGATCCTTAAAGTCGTAGCGGCCGGGCCCCGCACCGGCCGGGAAACCGCCAAGGCGCCAAGAGCGCGAACTGCGCGCTTGCAGACCCGTGTTCGCGCGGTATCATGCGACTGCGTCTCGCCGGACAAATCGGACTTCCTGTGGGGGAGGCAACGGCGATGGACCCATCGAGAATCCCACCGAGACGAAGAAACACTTGGGTCGCGGTACCTGTATTGATCGCCGCGGCATCGACCCCCTTCGCGGCCCGTGGCGGCATGGAGCTGACGCTGGAGCGCGTCGGCCACTGGGGCGGTTGTTCGAACGACGTTCAAATCGTGGGCGACCGGGCTTACTTGGCGATCGGCCCGCGCGTCGCTGTGCTCGACGTATCGTCGCCGGACGAGCCGACG
Source organism: uncultured Planctomycetales bacterium (assembly GCA_964508075.1). Taxonomy (GTDB): domain Bacteria; phylum Planctomycetota; class Phycisphaerae; order UBA1845; family Fen-1342; genus JALSRY01. The sequence continues at coordinate 11,047 of CAZDTB010000086.1, read as the reverse complement.
TTCCTCGGGCACAGCGCGCCGCTGCCGAACCTCGTCGGTGACGTCTTCGTCGACGGGGCCTTGCTCTATGCTGTCACGTTCTATGACGGTCTTCATGTCCTGGATGTATCGGAGCCGGACAACATCACGGTTCGCGGAAGCCACACGTCGGGTGTCGAATGTCGCGGCGTAGTCGTGCTGAATGGGTACGCCTACGCCGGTGATTTTGATTCCGCGCTGCACACATACGATGTGCACGATCCAGCACATCCGACGCTTCTGGATTCGACTGCGACAAGTTCGCACGTACTCGATGTCGCCGAAGTTGACGGATATCTGTATGTGCCGGTGTTGTTGGCCGGTCTCGACATATTCGACTTGTCAGATCCGACCGCTCCACACTTCGTTCGCAACATTGAGCGCGACTATTGGGAGGTGATGTACGATGGCACGTGGTTATACGCCGTTGCGTCGCATCGTCTCGATATTTGGGATGTGTCCGATCCCGGTCAGCCGGTGTTCGTGGGGACATGTCCCATGGAAGGCTACGCGGCCTGTAGGCGCGTCGCTGCGTCGAATGGCTATGTCTACGCGGCCTCAGCATCGTGGGTTCACACCATAGACGTGCACGACCCTGATGAGCCCGTCCATCAGGATCCAGTCTTCGTCGATGGCGTGGTGCAGGCCATGGTTGCTACCGCTGGCACGTTGCACGTCGCCAACTGGTATTATGGTCTCGCGACGTTTGACATCTCGGCGCCGGAGTTGCCGGTCGAAATCGGCCACTACGACAGCGCGGCGCACGTCCATGCCGTCGGCATCTCCAACGGATATGCGTACCTGACCGGATACCGACGCGACATCCAAGTGATCGACGTGAGCACACCCAGCGATCCACAACGGGAGCACTCGCTCGACATCGGCGCCTGGCGTGTGCACACCGTCTCCGATCGGGCCTACATCGTGAACGCGGGCGAACCGGGCGCCTTGATGCTTGCGACCATTGAAGATTCCGGCATGCTTGACGTCCAGTCGGAGCTACCGCTCCCAAACAGCGCGTATGACGTGGCCGTCCACGGTGACTTCGCGTACGTCGCGGTGTACGGCACTGGTATTGCCGTCGTCGACTTGTCAGTACCGCAATCGCCAGTCTTGCGGGGAATCTGCCCTGTGGGCAGAGCCGATCGCGTCGATATACGATATCCGTATGTCTACGTAGCCGGGGGCTTTAGCTACATGTGGCATGTGGTTGATGTCTCCGACCCTGACAATCCGTTTGTGGTTGAGAGCATCGAGAGCCCGCTGGGCGCATTATCCGTCCTCGTGGCGGGCGATCTTCTCTTCGTTGGTCGATCCCATGGCGTCGACATATTCTCGCTATCCGACCCAAACTCGGCGACGTTGATCGGCGAGTACTGGCACGAGTACGGCCCGTACATCGAAGGCTTGGCCTACGCGAACGATCGACTCTATGCGTCGCCGATGCTGGCCGCAGTTGATGTTAGCGACCCCGCCAGGCCACGCCTAGTCGGCGAGGACTATGAGGGTACCTCTTACGCGACCGACATCCTGCTCGATGGCAGGTACCTGTACACCGCCCATGCCTCCCAGGGCCTCAGCGTGTTCGAGATCCGCCTCGTCGCGGACCTCGACGACGATGGCGACGTCGATGAAGCCGATCTTTCGGAGCTGCTCGACCGTTACGGGACCTGCGTCGGCGACCCGGACTATTCGGAATCTGCCGACTTCGACGGCGACGGCTGCATCAACCTCTCAGATCTGGCTGAGCTCCTGTCCCATTATGGCAACCAACTGTGATTGCGTTTGCCGACGCATTCTGGCGAACGCGCAGTCTCGCGTTGACTTGAGCGTCCCCGGTACCGACAGCAAAGCCGGCGGCGCGACGGCCTGGTTCGAGCGCGAGGCTCTCATCGAGTCTCGAGGTGCGCGTTCAAAGCCGCTGGGTTGCTTGCGGGGCGCGCCGTTTGGCGGGCGCCGGTCGCGTTGCCGGTTTTTTTTGGCCGAGGGTCGTGCGATTTCCAGGCGGGGAATCGGGGACTCTGAGGAAGGTGGCTTCGAATCGCTCCACAAGCGTTGCCGGATCATAGACGTAACATGCCTACGGAAAAGAGGTTGTGCTGTTTCATGCGAATTGGTGGAAGGATCGGCCACGGCGACGCACGTTTCCGACTTTGCGATTGACTTTTCTGATTAATTGCTCTAGCTTTGAGCTATTACGTGTCCAGCCCCGCAGCGGCTTCGCCTTGACGTACGGGCGGCGCAGGCTGCGCGGCGACAGCCAAGCCCGATGGCGGCGCGCCATCGCCAAAGGGGTTCGCGGAGGATAACGCCCCTCGCAGAACGGGGGCGTCGTCCCGCAACGGTGGAGGTAAGGAGCTGCGCGATGAGATCGCGTCTCGTCCTGCCGACGATATGCACGTGCGTCCTCGTCGGACTGTTCGGCGTGCGGACCGTCCCTGCTCAGGACGATCCCGGCTCGGTCCGCGCATGGGGATGGAATGCCCATGGCCAATGCACCGTGCCCGAACCGAACTTCAGCTTCACAGCCATCTCCGGCGGCGGTCAGCACAGTCTCGGACTGAAGTCCGACCGGTCGGTTGTGGCGTGGGGAGACAACGCCAGCGGCCAGTGTAACGTGCCGGCGCCAAACGCCGACTTCCTGGCAATCTCCGCCGGATACGACCACAGCATGGGTCTGAAAGCTGACGGTTCGATCGCAGCCTGGGGATCCAACACCATCGGGCAATGTAATGTGCCCGCACCCAACGAGGACTTCGTGCAGGTGTCGGCGGGCTTCTCGCACAGCCTCGGCCTCAAGGCCGACGGCTCCGTCGTGGCCTGGGGCTGGAACAGCTTCGGGCAATGCAACGTGCCGAACCCCAACGCCGACTTCGTGGCGGTCTCGGCCGGCGGGGGGTTCAGCGCCGGGCTGAAGTCCGACGGCTCGATTGTGGCCTGGGGTTGGAACGACCTCGGCCAATGCGATGTGCCTGAGCCAAACACGGACTTCGTGGCTCTGGCCGCGGGCTCGGGCCACACCCTCGCGCTGCGGTCCGATCACTCGGTTGTCGCGTGGGGGATCGGAACGGATGGACAATGCACCGTACCGCCGCCGAATGCGGATTTCGTGATGGTTGCGGCGGGCGGCTCTCACAGCGTCGGTTTGAAAGCTGATGGCTCGATCGTGGCGTGGGGCGCGAACACCAACGGCCAGTGCAATGCGCCTTCGCCGAACACGGGCTTCGTGGCGGTCGGGGCGGGCGCCTCGCACAGTCTGGGCTTGTTGGGGTGTATCCCCGGCGACCTGGACTGGGACGGCGACGTGGACCTGTCCGACCTGGCGCAACTGCTCGCCAACTACGGGACGACCGCAGGCGCGACGTACGACGACGGCGACCTCGACGGCGATGGCGACGTGGACCTGTCCGATCTGGCCGAGCTGCTCGCCCACTACGGCGAGGGAGCATAGCCCGGTGGCCGCGACACGACGGCCGACCACGCTAAGCGCCCGGGCGGGCGAGCATCACAGCGGTCTGCGAAGCTTGATGGCCTCGTTCGCTGCTTCGAGCAGCAAGCATCTTGGCTGACGATCATGACCGATTGCGACAGCTTTGAGGAATTGATGGACTCCGCAAGAGACGGTGGCTGCTTCCGCAATCGGCACGTGGAGGTTTAACGCGCAGGCGTACCTGGCGACACGTGTCGTTCGGTTCCGCAGTTCGTTGCGTCTCGCAGCTTGAAAGGAAGGTTCGATATGACATTCTCGTGGACGGATGGTCGTTTCTGCCGCTTCGGCGACAATCTCCTCGGGGGGCTACACGCGATCAGCTTCCGCCCGACGTTCGCGGCAGTGCTGGTCCTGTCTTTCCTCGCGATGCCCGGCGTCTGCCTCGCGGGCGACCTGTTTGGGGAACCGGTTACCTACGGCGTGGGCCTGGCGCCTTGGTCGATCGCGATCCAGGATCTGGACGGTGACGGTGATAGGAATCTGGGCATCGAGGGAGACCCGGATCTAGCCGTAGCGAACAACGAGAGTGACACCGTTGGAGTCCTGCTGAACTACGGCGACGGCACGTTCGCGCCGCAGCACACTTACGGTGCCGCTGATGGACCGGTGTGCATCGCGGTCGCGGACCTGGACGGCGACGACGATACGGATCTGGCCTTGGCGAACTGGCGCAGCAACAACGTGTCCATCCTGCTGAACAACGGGAACGGCACGTTCGCGCCGCAGGTGATTTACCCGGTCGGTCCCGCGCCCTGGGCGCTCGTGCTCGCGGACCTGGACGGCGACGACGATGCGGATCTGGCCGTGTCGAACTACGAAGCCGGCAATGTGTCCATCCTGCTGAACCGCGGGGACGGCACGTTCGGTTCGCAGACCACTTACGGCGTCGGGGTCAACCCCTACGGTGTTGCCAGCGCCGACCTGGACGGCGACGAGGATCTGGACCTGGCCGTGGCGAACTTCGGGTCGAACAACGTCTCGGTTCTGCTCAACAACGGGGACGGCACCTTCGCCGCGCACGTGACCTACGCCGCCGCCAATGGGGCCGTGTCGATCGTGAGCGAGGATCTGGACGGCGACGAGGATGCTGATCTGGCCGTGGCGAACTTCCTCAGCGGGACCGTTTCGGTGCTGTTGAACGATGGGGACGGTACGTTCGCGACGCAGGTTCCCTACGCGGTCGGCGCGATGCCTTTTTCCGTCGCGAGCGCGGACCTGGACGGCGACGATGATGCGGATCTGGCTACGGCGAACTATGGGTCGAACAACGTTTCGATTCTGCTTAACCTCGGGGAGGGCACATTTGCGGGGCAGGTCACCTACGCGACCGACAACTTTCCTACGTGCGTCGCGCTCAAGGATCTGGACGATGACACCGACGCGGACATGGCCGTCGCGAGCGCCGAGGGCAACAGCGTATCGATCTTCCTGAACCAGACGCCCGGTATTCCCGGCGACATCGACGGTGACGGCGACGTGGACCTCTCCGACCTGGCCACGCTCCTGGCAGCCTACGGCACCTGCACCGGTGACCCTGACTACAACCCCGACGCTGACCTGACCGGCGACGGGTGCGTCGATCTGAGCGATCTGGCGACCCTGTTGGCGAATTACGGCTACGGGACGTAAGCGATGCCAGGCTGATCGGACGCCACCAGCGGCGGCGATGGTAACGTCAAACTAGCTGACCTTGCCGAACTGCTGGGCGATTACGCCAAGACGTGAGAGTAGCCGCAAGTCGCAGACCTGCTCGGCTCAGGCGCCGGAACGCACCGACGGCCACGCCCGACGAAGATGTCGATGTCGGTCTGTCCGATTCAGCCGACTTGCTTGGGTTCTGCGAAACCCGCACCGGCAACGAAGACCACGCCCCCGGTGCCGACTTAGTGGTCTGGCCGCTCGGGTAGCTCGTGCACGATTGCGACTGCCGTGGGTATCGGCGGATACGCCAGCCGCAGGCGATGGACTCGGAACCGGTCACCGTCCCAGCCCAGGCGTTCGAACACGTGTCGCCCCAACTCTACGTAGCGTGGCACGTCGGGCGTGTGCAGCGCCGCCGGCCCCATGCCCAGGTACTCCACCGAGATGCTCACCGGGAGCACGAGGCGATCCTGAACGTGCTCGGGCGGGGGCATCTCGCCACTCAATTCGCTGCACACGGAGACCAGCGGATCGAAATCGCCGAAGAGACTCTCGTGCACGATTTGATCGAGCACCAGCACCTCACAGGGCGTGTGGACGCGCGCCACCGACTCGCCGAGACGATTGTGCTCATCGCGGTAGTAGGGCACTGCATCGCGCACGACTTCACCCGTGACGTAGGTCGTCGCAGCGGTATTGCCGACCGGCCCGCCGACAATCTCGTCGTCCACGAACCCCTGCATTCGCGATACCCGGCGGAAGCGCGGCAACGGCTGCGTGCAAAACTCGCGGAGCAGCGGAACCGGCGCGTCGTCTTCCGAACTGTCACTGGGTGGGTCAATCGACTCACGCATCAGCGAACGCCGCTGCTGGCCGTCGTCGTCCATGAACTTGGCTCGAGCTACCACCCACGGGACGTTGGCGCGAATCCGCCGCAGGTCGATGAACCCGCGAACCGTCGCAATGTCCAACATGCCCTTGGCGGCGGCCGGACACAGGAAATCGGTCTTGAGCTGCGTCTTGGCCTGCACGCCCCAGATAAAGCTGTTGGCTCGGAACGCAGCGCGGCGCTGTGTCAGCGCGGCACGGTCGGGGCCATGGCGCGCGCAGCTCGCCAGCATCATCTCCAGCGAGGCGCGGTCGGCCGCGTGTACGTCGATCAGCCGTTCGAACTCCTTCAGAGACTCGGCCGCCGCATCGATGAGCGGCGCGGGTACTCTCTCCCGCCGGGCGGCGTTCAGGAAAATCTGGACCCCGGCCGAGCCGGGGACATGATTGGCTGCCGCGAAAGGATCTGCGACACGGATCAGCCGGGAGAACTTCCAGGCCAGTGTCTTGTCGATGCCGAGCGCCTTGGCCAGCTCGCGCGGTTGCGATCCGTCGCAGGGTAAAGCCTCGACGAGCTTGCCGACCGCGCTTCGAACCCCGTGGATTGTTTGCCGGGCGTGTTCTTCGAAGGAGAGATTCGCCGATTCGCTGGTAAGCTCTTTATTTGACATAGGTTGTGCTTTTACCATGTCTTTCAGTATATCACAAGGGCAGTCGGGTATCCAGAGAGGATTCCAGAATTATCTCTGAAATCACCTCTAAAGACAGTTGAGCCCAACTCGCCGGTTCGCTATCATGGCACTCATCGGAGGTAATGGTTCAATAAGCTTGGTCGCCTCGCGGGATGCCGATGGTTGCGCCGTGCAGCTTTGCATCGGTGTGCTCGGTCGTCGGTTGCAACCAGTCACTCCGCCTCTGGGGTGCCACTCACGAAGAAGGAGGATGTAGCATGCGAGGATTCACAGGGAGAATGCTGGTCGGGCTGACGGTGGTCGGCTGTTTGGTCGTGCCCGTGTACGGACAGAGCGCGATCGTCGTGGAGTTTCCCGATCCCGGCGCGTTCTATGGCAACACGACCTTCGCTGTCGATGGCAGCGTGGCCTACGTGCCGACGTACGACAACGATGTGCTCTGGTCGTTCTCGCTGGAGACGGGTGAGCTGCTCGATCCGGACGGGCTGCCGCTACCCGCGCCCGGCACCGCCAGTGATCCCTTTTTATTCCCGGGCGACCGCCTGGTTGTTCCGGGCTGGTTTCCTGGCGCGGCCGCGCTGGTCGCCGACGTCTCCGACCCCACCAACCTGACGCAGGTCGGCATCATTTCGTTTCCGGCCGGCACCAACATTCAGGGACAGAACGTCGAGGTCGATGACAACGGCTACATCGGTTACGCCGCCAGCTTCCCGAACGATACGCTGTACTCGTTCAACATCAACACGCTGAGCCTGGAAGACCCCGATGGCCTCGCGCTGCCGGGCAATCCCGACCGGATCGCCTTGGCCGGTGACCGCGTCGCGCTGGTCGATACGACGAACGGACGAATCATGGTCGCCGACGTGTCCGACCCCGCAAACATGACGCTCGCCGGCGTCATCGAGCTGCCCGGCACCAACAGCTTTGGCTCGGACGACAACATCGTCTTCGCGGCCGACGGCCACACCGCCTTCGTCACCGATAACACCTGCGTTCTGTTTTCGTTCGACGTGCTCACTCTGACCGTGCTCGACCCCGACGGCGTGTCCGTGGCCGGGGCCCAGTACCTCAGCGGCCGCCTCGCGCGCTACGGCGACACGCTCGCGTGCTTGTGGGCGCGCGGGCTGACGTTTGTCGACATCAGCGACCCGACGGATTTGTCCGTGACCTGCCAGGCTAACTTTGGCGAAACGGTCAGCACGTCGCCCGGTGGCACCGTCGCGTTCACCGCCGACGGTACCAAGGTCGCCGTGCCGGTGTGCTGGCCGGGGGCGCGGCTCTACGCGCTCGACGTAGCTTCCGGAGATCTGGTTTCCGGGCCGTTCGATGTGGATCCGTACCCCTTCTACACCATAGTCTATGGAACGGGTGACCGCGTCGGCACACTTATCTCCAACGGCGATGCGAAGATCTGGCTCGTCAGCGGAATGTTCGGGGCGATTTCAGGCGACCTTGACGGCGACGGCGACGTCGACCTGGCCGATCTGGCGGCGTTGCTCGCAATGTACGGAACGTGTGAAGGCGACCCCGGTTACGATCCGATCGGCGACCTGGACGGGAATGGCTGCATCAACCTGGCCGACCTGGCCGAACTGCTCAGTCACTACGGCGAGGGGACGTAGCCCAACCAGCGGAAGCCGTTCGGTTGGTCCTGCACACCAGGAGTTGGAAACGCGGCCGGCGTCGCGCCGGCCGCCGCTTTGCGCGTAGGCCGGGGCTACGTCAGTGGTCCCCCGGCTGCTCAGGCAGCGGGTAGTGCAGCACCATCACCGTGGGGGACGGCGGATAGCGCATCCTGACCCGAAAGCCATGAAAGTCCTCCGCATTCCATTGCACGCGCTCGAACACTGTCCGCACTATTGGACCGTATTCAGGAATGTCCGGCGTATGCACCAGGGGGGGCCCTGCGCCGAGATCCTCCACCGTCTCGTGGACTGGTAGACAGGTGCGTTCGGAGTGAGGAGCCGTATGGGCGGGCACGCCGAGCACTTGGCCTTCGACAGCGAATGTAGGCGGCGTGGCGTAACCTAGGTCCCGATGGAGGAAGACGTCGAACACCAGGACCTTGCAGGGTGTCCGCATCAACTGACCGTGTTCACCGCGCGCGTTCCGGGCGTCGCGATAGCGCGGGACAGCGCCGCGAAAGACCTCGGCGTAGATACAGGTGACAGCGCCGGTGTTACCCACCGGGCCGGGGGCAAGCTCCAGGTGAACGAATCCTTCGAGCCCAGGTACGCGCCGCACCTCCGGCAGTGGTCTCGAGCAAAACTCGGGCAACAGTGGCGCGTCCTGGCAGGCGTCACGGTCGGGACCGAGCGACTCACGCTGCGAGACCTCCCGAATCGTAGCATCGTCGTCGGCGATGCGTGTGCGGTCGATTACCCAGGGCACCTCGGGACGCAGGCGGCGCAGGTCGACGAAGCCGCGGAGCGAAGCGATATCAACCATGCCGTCTTCCGTTGACGGAGCGACGAAGTCCGCGCGCAGCTGCGTCTTGACCTGTACGCCCCAAAGATAGCTGGCGCCACTGAACAGTTGCTTACGATGCAGCAGTTCGAGTCGTTCAGCGTTCTCGGAGGCATAGCTGCTCAGCATTATCTCGAGGGAAGCGCGATCGCCAGAGTGGATTTCGACCAGGCGGTCAAAGTCTCGCAGGGCTGACTTGACGGCGTCCACGCGGGATGTGGGCGCACCGTGGCGTTTGACGGCCTTGATGAAAATGTTGAGGCCGGGAGCGCCGGGCAGGTGCTGCCCGATGGCAAAAAGGTCCACGCCATACGCAACGCGGGCGACTTTCCAGGCCAGGCTCTTGTCGAGGCCGAGCTTCCGGCCGGCACCGCGTGGGTTCTCGGGGTCGATCCCCAGGGAGGAGAGCAGCTCGCCGAACGCGGCGCGCAGGCGGCGAAGCACGGTCTCGGCGTGTTGCACGAGGTCCGGGGGTTCCAGAGTCTTAGATTGACACTCTTCCATGAGGCGTCGCCACTCGCAGCGCAAGATGTAGGCTACCCCACTACTAGCTTAGCGGCTCGCAGCCCATTTGTCGAAAGCAATCTCTGTGGAGTTAAAGAAATCTCCAAAGACATATTGACAGACGTTCTCGCAGGTGTTATCGTCAACGTCGAGTCGCAGTCTCCGCGAATCCTGGCGGATCGGCTCGGGCACCCCAGGAGGATGGGGAAAGGTCGCTCCTGCCGCCGTCAACAGTGTCACACCTCGAACGCGGTCGGAGCGCGAAAGGAGATTCGTATGTCGACGCTAATCTGCGGTGGGAATGGTCCGTTGGCGCCACGCCTAGCGCTGTTGTTCATGAGCGTGGGGATCATCTGCGTCTACGGTCAGGCTCAGGCGGATGGCGATCGCGCGGTCTTCACCATCACGCAGCCGGTGCAGAACGACATCTTCCGGGCGGGAGACGTCGTGGAGATCAGCGGCACGATCCAGGGCGACCTGTTCGACGAATTCACATGTTACTACGTGGACTGGGGGTTCGGCGACGACCCTGCGGAGTGGCTCACGACCGGCATTACGTTGATCAACGGCGGCACGCAGCCCGTCGAGGATGCCACGCTTGCCTTGTGGGACACAGCCTCAATCGGCGTCCCGACCTTCGCCACCGTGCGGGTGACGGCGGTGTTTAACGGCGATGTTGAGATTGAGAGACGCTTCACGGTTTACCTCGATCCGACGCTGAAGGAAGGGTGGCCGGCGAACGTCTACGGTGATCCTGCGTTGATTGGGTTGGTCGAGCCCACTGTAGCCGACCTCAACAACGACGGTTTCAAGGAGATCATCGTTTACCTGGCCGGAGAGGAGCCGCTGTTATACGTGCTCGATCACACGGGTGCGGTATTGCCGGAGTTCCCGGTCGCGGTCGAGCCGGGCAGCGGGCAGGACGTTTGGGTGCCTTACCCGTGCGTGGGCGACATCAACGGTGACGGCTTCGACGAGCTAGTGGTCTATCGACCCAAGAATTCGGCCGGTGGTTGCAGCGATCCGCCATGTGTCCTCGTGTACAGCTACGCGGGCCAGTTGCTCGACACTTTCCCGGTGAGCTACCCCGAGCTCTCTGGCACCTGCCGCGAGTTCTCTTGGGGGCGACAGCGGTTGTCGTTGGCGGATCTGAACCATGACGGCAGCCTGGAGATCGTCATCGTCAGCGAGATGACGGTCACCCTCCTGGACAGTGGCGGCAATACGCTCGCGGGCTGGCCGCAGTCGATCCCGGGTTGGCTCAGTGGAGCACACGAAGGCCACGCTTCGTTCGCGAACTTGGATGCCGATGATGACCTGGAAATCATCATTGGCGACGACTGGTCCGATCCCCCGAATGAGCCGGGGATCGACAAAGGCCGAGTCTATGCCTTCAACCTCGACGGGA
>CAZDTB010000085.1:0-13333 GCA_964508075.1 uncultured Planctomycetales bacterium | reverse complement strand
TTTCTATCACCTCTCTGCGATCTCTGCGTGCTCTGCGGTGAATTATCCGGGCTAACCGACTGACCGCCGCCCCGCTGGGGCTGCGCGCGTGGCAACGTGATCGACCGGGGGCTGCGCCCCCGGCTGCTGACCAACGCCCCATCCGGGGCTGCACGGCCGACACGGCCGTGCCACGTCACGCGTCGCGCTCGGAGACTTCGATATAGCCGGGTGGCACGGCTGTCTCAGCCGTGTCTGGAGTGGACATCGCCACCCCAAACCGTACTACTCCATTTCCCAATTGGGAATCCGTCCGGGGGTCCACGGGCCGCCGGCGGCTTCCAGCTTGTCCTCCAGTCCCTTCAGATCTGTCTCCATTAAGGCGCGCAGCTCGGCGAGCAGCTTGGTGAATTCCTCGCCCGCGTGGCGATACGCGTCGCGCTGGGTCTGCGTCGGCGGAGAGGTCACCCGCCACTGATTGCCAACGACCTGCTGTACACGCTCGTTGATCGACGGCGGCGCGGGCTCCTCGCGCTTGGTGCGCGTTTGGTCGCCGCGCAGCTTCGTGAGCATCTGGTTGAACCGCTGTTGCAGGCTTTCGACCTCGGCGAGCAGCGCCGGGTCGGCCGCCGGGGTCTCGAGCAGCGCCTTGCGAACGTAATTGATGCGGTTCTGCGCCTCATCGGTGGCGCGCAGGGCGCCGCGCACGGCACGTTGCAGACGGGCCACCTTCTTCCGGAACGCCAGCACCGCGTCGCGATCCTTCGCCGCGAATGTGGCCAGCTCGAGCGGCACGACGTCGAATTTCTGCGCCGGCGCGAGCGGCGTGACCGCGCCGTCGATCTCCTTGGACAGCGTGACCGTGTAGGTTCCGGGCAACGCCAGCGGTCCGGCCGGCGGACGCCACCACGGCGAGCGGTCCTTCGGCAGCTCGAGCAACGGCGGCGTCGAGGCCGGATAACGCAGATCCCACGACACGCGATGGATGCCCTTGTCGCGTGGACCGGTGATGTGCCGGACTACCTCGCCCACGTCGTCGCGCACGGTCAGGACGATCGACGGCTCACGTTCTTCGTCTTCGGCCCGCAGCTCCTCGATAGTCGGATGGCGGTAAGGCGCCTTGGCCTTTTCGGCCTCCTTCTCAGCCTCCTGGCGCTGCTCCTTACGTGTCTTGATCTTGTCTTTGAGGTAATAGGTGAAGACAGCGCCGAACGGCGGGTTGGGAGCGGCGAAGAACGACGCACCCTGCGAGCCCTTGCCGTTCCCCCCGCCGAGCCGGCTCGACTCGATGTACCGCAGGGCGTTCTTGACGGGAAACAGAATCGGGCCCCGCTCGAGCACGTCCTTGTCGACCATTCGCAGCGGCGTGTAATCGTCGAGGATGTAGAAGCTGCGGCCGAACGTGCCCAATACCAGGTCGTTCTCGCGGCGTTGAATGTCGACGTCGCGGACGGAGATGGTGGGCACGCCACCCTTGAGCCTGATCCACTGCTGGCCGCCGTCGACCGTAAAATACGCGGCGAACTCAGTGCCGACGAAGAGCAGGTCGGGCTTCACGTGGTCCTGCTGAATGGAGTAGACGATATCGCGCTCCGGCAGGTCACCGGAGATCGACGTCCAGCTTTGCCCGCGGTCGCTGCTCTTAAGGACGTAGGGCTTGAAATCGCCCATTTTGTGATTGTCGAATGTGGCGAAGACGGTGTCGGCGTTGTACAGGGACGCGGTCAGGCAGCTTATGTACGTCATCTCGGGCACGTCGGGGAACGTCTCGATCTTACGCCAGTTTTGCCCGCCGTCCTCGGTCACGTGGATCAGTCCATCGTCGGAGCCGACGTAGATCAGCCCTTCGACCAGCGGCGATTCGGTCAGCGAGACCAGGTTGCCGAACGCCGAGGTATGCGTGTTCTTGCCGACGGCATCGGCCTTCTGGACGCGGCCCATGGTCTCGAGCTGGTTGCGGTCGAGTTGGCGGGTGAGGTCGCCGCTGACGGCGGTCCAATTGTTGCCGCGGTCGTCGGAGCGGAAGAGGATGTTCGCCGCGAAGTACACCCGCGTGTGCAGGTGCGGGCTGATTATCAGCGGCGAGTCCCAGTTCCAACGGTAAGGCTCCTCGCCGGGCACTTCCCGTGGCTTGATGTCTACCACCTCGCCGCTGCGGCGATCGTGCCGCACCAGTCCACCGTATTGCCACAGGCTGTAGACGATCATCGGGTCCTCGGGGTCGATGCAGGTCTCGTAGCCGTCGCCGCCGACGGTCAGAAACCAGTGCTCGTTGGCGATGCCGATGCGATCGGTGGTGCGCGACGGACCGCCGACACTGCTGTTGTCCTGCGTGCCGCCGTAGACGTAGTAAAACGGCAGCGAGTTGTCGGTGCTGACACGGTAGAACTGCGTGACGGGCAGGTTGGGCTTGTAGTGCCAGTTCTCGCCGAGGTCGTAGCTTTCGTAGATGCCGCCGTCGCAGCCGACCAGGAGGTGATCGTTATCGGTGGGGTCGATCCACAGGGCGTGGTCGTCGACGTGCCGGTTCTCACGCGGCATGGGTTTGAAGGTCTTGCCGCCGTCCTCGGTGACGTGCAGGATCGTGTCGGGGATATAGACGCGATCGGCGTCCAGCGGATCGCAGACGATCTCGTTGTAATACTGAGCGCTGGTGGTCTTGTACTCGCAGCGCTGCTCCCAGGTCTCGCCGCGGTCGGTTGACCGGAAGAACCCGTTCTTGTCCTCGGCGGCCTCGACGATGGCGTAAACGATGTCGGGGTCGGCGGGCGGGATGGCCAGGCCGATCCGGCCCAGGTCAACCTCCGGTAGCCCCTTGGTGAGCTTTCGCCAGTTCTTGCCGGCGTCGGTGGATTTATAGATCGCCGACTCGGGTCCGCCGTCGATCAGCGTCCAGATGTGCCGGCGGCGCTGATACGCGGAGGCGTAGAGCACGTCGGGGTCGCGTGGGTCGAGGTGGATTTCGTTGACGCCGGTGTCGTCGCTGATGTGCAGGATGCGTTCCCAGGTCTGGCCGCCATCGGTTGTCTTGTAGAGTCCGCGGTCTCCGCCGGCGCGCCACAGCGGCCCCTGGGCGGCAACGTAGACGACGTCGGAATCGCGCGGATCGATCGTGATCATGCCGATGTGCTCGGACTCCTTGAGCCCGAGGTTCTCCCAGTTCTTCCCGCCGTCGCGCGTGCGGTAGATGCCGTCGCCGAACCCGACGCTGCGCTGACTGTTGTTCTCGCCCGTGCCGACCCAGACCACGTTGGGGTTTTCCGGGTCCATCGTGACGCACCCGATCGAATACGAGCCTTCGTTGTCGAAGACCGGCGTCCAGGTCGTACCGGCGTTGTCGGTCTTCCACACGCCGCCCGAGCAGACCGCGACGTAGTAGTGGGCCCGGTCCTTCGGATCGACGGCGAAGTCGCCCACGCGCCCGGACATCAGCGCCGGGCCGATCGAGCGCAGCTTGAGCCCGGCGAACGTGCCGGCCGACCAGGCCTTCTCCTCCGCCTCCTCGCCTTCTTTGGCTTCCTCCTGATCGGCGTGAAGCGGCCAGGCCGCGGCCAGAGTCCAGGCGAACGTCAACGCAAGCAGCAGATTTCTTTTCATCATCGTTCCTCTTTGTCTTTCGACGGGGACGGCGTCCCTCCATTGGATTCGAGCCTCGGCCCAAGGCCGATCGCTTTCGGGCAAAGGCCTCATGGTTTGCGAGTAGTATACGCCGAGATCGGAATTGTGTTGCCGACGGGTCACTTCAGCGGCGGGAGGAGGGTGGCTACGCGCGTCTCGGCTGTCGAATGACGTTCAGCAGCACAGATTGGTGCAGATGTTGGCGATCTTGGGATCTTCGCTGTCACCCGTACGCGGCCAGCCCAGGCCGGACGTCTCGTCCTTCTTCACGCTCTCGGCGGCCGCTGAGGTGTGCGCGCTTGTTCTCTCGGCGCTGCATCGCCTTCCGCGAAGCCCCGAACCGACGAGCCCGCGAGCAAAACCGGTCGTCGTTCGGACTCCCACGAAAAGCGATGCGGCGCCACGGCAAGGTCGCCGACACCGTTGTACGGGCCGGAGACCTACTTGTCCGCCTTCTTGGACTTCTGCTCCAGCTCGCGCGCTAGCTCTGCGAGCTGCTTCGCCTGCTGTTGCAGCTCGCGCACCGCGCGGAGAAGCTCCTGGGTCTCCTGCGGCGGCTTGGCGTGCTCGAACGCCTCTGTGTGTTCGTGCAGCTCTTCGGCCTCGTCCAGTAGCTCGCTCGCTTCCGCGATCACCTCCACTTGCAGCTTGGGCAGATCGACGCCCAAAGCGTGCAGCTTGGCCAGGAGATCTTTGTGCAAGTCGAGCGACTCGAGATGCTCCTTCTGGTCAGCGCCGAGCAGAAATGCAGCGTCGGCGTACGATTTGCGCGCGGCGTCAAAACTTGATGGGTTGATCGTGACCGAACGGCTATGAGGCCCCATCTCAATCGCCGTTGCCGAGCCTTTCCCGCTTGGGTGAATCAGCTCGATAAACGCCTTGAAGGTCTTGTGCTGGGTCGGCGTGGCGTGAACCTCGATGCAATCTTCCTTGGGGCTCACCAGGACCGGTACGTCCTGGCGGACCATGAGCGCGGTAAACGCCTTTAGCTTGCCTTCCGGCAGTTCGTACGTGCGAACGACGGTCTCCCCCTTCTCGAGCGATGCCCACAGGGCGCCTCGCGCGATGGCTATCGCGTCGTCGCCGCCGCCGATCTTGAATGTCTTGCCCTCTGACGTGTGCCAGGTGAACGGCTTGGGCAACGCTGGCGGAGCGGGTGGGGTCGGAGGTTCGGGGATGCGGATGTCGATTGACCTGGCGCCCAGCAGCTTGTTGAGCTGCTCTACTGCTTCCTCGAGCCTCGCCAGGCGTTTCTCCAGGTCATCGTCGTCGGATCGACTGAGTTGATGCAGGAAGTGGTGCGTCTCAGCTTCGTCGTCGCCGGCGGTAATCGCATAGATCATGCCGAGCGCGTCGGCGGCGCCACCTTCCTCCCCCAGCTTACGAACGACAATCTTGCGTTCGCCGCGCTGCTTGTCGTGCTCGGCTGCGTCGTCCTCCACCACGATTATCTTGCGCGCGGTGTCGCGTTTCTCTTTGGGCGGGCTGGACCAAGCCGGCGTGGTGATCCAGCCGGCCAGCAGCAGCGTGCATGCCAGGCCAATACCTGCCAGCGAGATTCCCGGACGTGAACTCTGTGTCATGACCATCGTGATTCTCCTTGCAAAGCGTTTCGCACCTGATGTTGTTACCCCGACTGCAACCGCCGGGGTCACGCGACGCCCGGCACCAGTATGTTCGCGGGCGGCCAACAACGCCTCGGCGTACGCGCGTCTCCGCCTCGGCATCAACCAGGTCACCCACGCATCACAGCAAAGATCGGCTTCCTCGTGCACCCGTCGCCGAACCCACCACAACAGCGGATGCCACCAGAACACCACCGAGATCAGCAGCTCCAGCCAGCGGACCCAATGGTCACGGCGACGCAGATGCGCCAGCTCATGACACAGAATCGCCCGGCGTCCCACCTCGTCCAACTGAGACCACAACCCGGTCGGCAGAACCAGCCGCACCCGACCTCCGCACCACACCATGGGCGAAATGGGTTCGTCCAGCACGACCGTCTCGGGGGCACATCGCAGGTCGAACTGCCGCGCGATCACGGCAACCATCCACTGCACCGACTTCGGTGCCGGCTTGGCTCGGCGCAGACGCAGGCGAAACCCAACTGCGCCGCCGACATACACGCCAAACAGGGTGGCGATCCCGGCCAACCAGAGACCCGTGGGCAACGCCGGCAGGTTGACCAGCGCGTCGCGCACACGGGCTAGTGCCGCGACCCAGGCTCTCCAGGTCGAACCCGTCGACGCTGGCTTGGCGTCCTCCCGTCCGGGAGGCCCCGTCGCGGACACGACCGGCTGTGCCGGGTCATCCTGCGTCAGCGCCGAATGACCTTCGGTTCTCGTTGAGGCTGAGTGACGCGTCGAGGCTGAGTGACGCGTATCCGGGTCAGCTTTCGTGCTCTCACGGCCGACACGGCCGTGCCACACGAGAGAGTTCGTAGAGGGTGGCACGGCTGTGTCAGCCGTGGTCTGGCTATGTGGCACGGCTGTGTCAGCCGTGTCAGGAACCGAGTGCGGTCCGTTCGCCAAGACCGATAGCAGCTCCGGTGGTCCCTGAGAGGATGGCACAATGAGATAGCCTTCCTTCTCGCCCGGCTCAACCACGATCGACTGATAGGCTGGTGCCACCGCGTCCTGCTCCTCCGTCGGCAGGGCCCCTCCCCGCGGCAGCGACTCCGGCAACGGCAGAAACGGTGCCATCAGCGGCGCCAGAAACGAGATCAGCACGATCATCCACAGGGCATGCCGCGTGACCGGTCGGCAAGGCACCCATCGGCAGATTGCCGCCACGAGCAGCGCCAGCGGGATCACGGTCCAGGCGCTACGCCACAGCAGCTCAGTGATGTTCGAAGCCCATGCCATCCCCCGTCTCCATATACGGGACTCGGTTAGTCCCTGTCGGCGTCCAACTGCTCGATGAGCCGGCGGAGCTGGTCGATCTCCTCGGGGGTGAGCCGCTTGCTACGAACCAGTTGGAGGGCCAACGGGCCGGCGGCGCCGTCATACAACTGGTCGAGCAGCGTCTTGAGCCGCGATTGGCTGAAGCGCTTCCGGGAGACCTTCGCGCGGTAGACGTACGCCAACCCGGACTTATCGCTCTTGGCAAACCCCTTCTGCTCCAGCCGACCGAGCATGGTCTGTACGGTGGTATAGGCCACTTTTCTCCCGCGCCCGTGCAGATAGTCCATCACCTCGCGGACGGTGGTCGGCCCGTGGGCCCACAACGCCCGCAGCACCTCGAGTTCGGCTCGACCGAGATCGTAGCCATGACGCGCCATCGCTCATTCTCTCTCAGCGGCAGGGAAACCTACTACACCTATCGGAGGAATCCTACTACAAATGTCGGAGGAAGTCAACCCGAATCGCAGTTTTTCGACCGGGCGGCGCAATCCCCGCGCATGCGGACGCCGCCCTGGACGCATCCAAGTCAGAAAATCTGCCCGCTTTGTGAGTATCCCAAACACTGCGGGGGACGGCCTGTCGGCGTGCGAGTGGACCGACCCGCACCGATCAGGCGCCAGCCGCAGCGGACGCCTCCAGCGGCAACGGCGACACGCCAACCGTGCACATCCGAACGGGTGTCTGCGGGACAGAATGCGGCTGCGCCAGGCCCCCGGGCCGCTCGATCTCGGGGGAACCGCCTTTCGGCAAGCGTGAGTGAATAACCAATCGTATGTATGGTAATTATACGGAGGGCGGATCTGGCTGCTGCACGCGCGCCGGGATCAACAGCGGCCAAATCCCGCACCCTCCACCGCCCGAAGGATCCTCAACCGCGTCCGCCCTGCACGTCTCGCGGTCGAGAACCAGCGCCCGGCGCGCGTTTGTGCTATCATCACACGAGGCCTGTCGCTGACCGGAACGGCCCGCCTGGGCCCGCTCCGCTGAGCGACTGCCGAATCGCAAAAGACGAGCGTCGTCTGGAAGGAACGGATGTATGTGCCTGGCGATCCCTGGCAAGATCATCGAGTGTGCCGATGACGAAGCCGTGATCGACCTCCAGGGAAACCGGGTGAAGATCAGCACGGTGCTCACGCCGGACGCTGCGGTCGGCAACTGGGTCTTGGCGCACGCCGGATTCGCGATATCGTTAATTGATGAGACTGACGCCCTGGAGACGTGGGAGTGGCTGCGGATAATGGCAGAAGACCCACAGGACCAGGCCGGCATTAGACCACCGCTGACGCGCGAGAATGGGCCGGCGTCGTAGCCGCTGGAACCCATTGTTCGCCGCAAAGCGCTAGAATCTCACCAAAACGACCGGCACGCAGCAATCACCCAAGAACACGGAACCCGGTTTGCCCGGATTACCGATTCCTGGCCTGTACCGGTTGGGAGCAGCGCTTAAATGCACGAGATGTCGATCGCTGCCAGCATGCTCGACGTAGTGCTCCAGGCCGCGGAACAGGCCGGCGCGACGCGTGTCGAGGCGGTTGAAGTCGAGGTCGGCGCGATGAAGCAGGTCGTGCCGGAAGTATTGCAGGTAGCTTGGCAAGCAGTTCGAGCGGACACGCTCGCGGACGGCGCCGTCCTGAAAATCGAGGAGATTTCGGCGCGGGCCGAGTGTCGTCAATGCGGGCGGCGTTTCGAGCCGGACATCGCATACAGCTTCCTGTGTCCGGGTTGCAACCGGGCGGATGTGCGGATTGTCCGTGGCAACGATATAGTGTTAAAGTCCGTGATTTGCCAGGTGGACAGAGCCCTGAGCGCGAGCGAGGGGACCGAGCCCTGAGCGCAAGCGAGGGGTGACAGTGGAATCGTCATGCAGAAGATCAACGTCGTTGAGAGCGTGCTCAAGGCGAACGACGCGATCGCGCGGGACAATCGCGAGCGGATGAGCGGCGCGAATCTCCTATCGATCAACCTGATGAGCGCCCCGGGCAGCGGCAAAACGGCTCTGCTGGAGAAGACGCTGCCGGCCCTGGCACCCAACCACGCCTGTGCGGTCTTAGTTGGCGACTTGCAGACGACGCGTGACGCCGAGCGCCTGGGCGACCTAGCGACCGCGGTCACGCAGATCAACACCGGGCAGGGGTGTCATCTGGATGCGGCCCAGGTGGCCGAGGGGCTTCGGGGTCTGAAGCTTGACGGCATCGATTTTCTGTTCATTGAGAATGTAGGCAACATGGTCTGCCCGGCGGCGTTTGATTTGGGCGAGCATCTGCGCGTAGTGCTGCTGAGTGTTCCGGAAGGTGACGACAAGGTCGGGAAGTATCCAACGTTGTTTCAGCTCGCGGACGCGATCCTGCTGACCAAGGTCGATCTGCTGGGGGTTCTCGAATACGACGTCGGACGCGTGCGTGACGATTTGTCGCGCATCAACACTCGGGCTCCGCTGATCGAGTTGTCAAGCCAGAGCGGGCACGGTATGCAGCAGTGGTTGACCTGGCTTGGCGAGCAGCGTCGGGCGCGGACGACGCCGGTTGCGACTGGATTGAAAGACGATCGAGGTCATTTATGAGTAGAGCGCTGGAGAACGCCATCAAGGAGATCTGTCGGTCGCACCACAACGACCGCACGCGGATGATGGACATTGTTCGCGATGTGCAGGGGCGATTCGAGTGCGTCTCGAGCAAGGCGATGGATGTGATTGCCGCCGCGGTGGGAACGCACCGCGTGGAGGTCGAGAGTGTCGTCTCGTTCTACGCTTACCTTTCGGAGAAGCCGAAAGGCAAGGTCGTCATTCGCCTCTGCAATGACATCATCGACCGGATGCAGGGCATGGAGCGGGTGGCGCAGGCGTTCAGCGACGCGCTCGGGATTCAGTTCGGCGAGACGACCCCCGACGGGGCGATCTCGCTCGAATACACGCCGTGCATCGGCCTGTGTGACCAGGCTCCGGCGGCGCTGATCAACGACGTGCCGGTCACGGACCTGCATCGGTCGACGGCCCGGCAGATCGTTGCGGATCTGAAGAAGCACATGGATCCCAGGCGGCTGGTTCACCGGCTGGGCGACGGGAACAACGCCCACGAACTGGTACAGTCGATGGTCGTCAACAACATCCGCAACGAAGGCCCGCTGATTTTCAGCCCGGTGAACCGCGGCGAGGCGATCAGCCAGGCGCTGGCGATGAGCCCGGTCGAGGTGATCCGGGCCGTTAAAACAGCCCGGCTGCGCGGGCGGGGCGGGGCCGGATTCCCGACCGGGATGAAGTGGGAGTTCACCCGGGCCGCCGCGGGTGAAGAGAAATTCGTGATCTGCAACGCCGACGAGGGTGAGCCGGGTACGTTCAAGGATCGGGTGATTCTGACGGAGCGGCCGGATCGCGTTTTCGCCGGGATGACGATCGCCGGCTATGCGATCGGTGCCAAGAAAGGAATCGTCTACCTGCGTGGCGAATACGCCTACCTGCGGCGATACCTGGAGTACATCCTCGAGCAGCGTCGCAACGACGGCTTGCTAGGTCAGGATGTGCGCGGCAAAGCCGGGTTCCATTTCGATATCGCCATCCAGATGGGGGCCGGATCGTACGTGTGCGGCGAGGAGACGGCGCTGATCAGCTCCTGCGAGGGGTTGCGCGGCGACCCAAAGACCCGCCCGCCGTTCCCGGCCCAGAAGGGCTATCTCGACTGTCCGACGGTGGTCAACAATGTCGAGACACTTTGCTGTGTGACCAAGATCCTCGAGAAGGGACCCGGCGCGTTTAACGAATACGGTTCGCAAGGTAGCGCCGGCACCAAGCTGCTGAGCATCTCGGGCGACTGCAAACTCCCCGGGGTCTACGAACTGCCGTTCGGCATCAAGCTCAGCGAGGTGCTCAAGCTGGCCGGCGCTGAGGACGCGATCGCCGTCCAGGTCGGCGGGGCCAGCGGCACGATGGTTGCCCCGAACGAGTTCGAGCGCGTCATCTGCTTCGACGATCTGGCGACCGGCGGGGCGCTCATGGTCTTCGGGCCCGAGCGAAACGTGCTCGAGGTAGCGGATTACTTCCTGGACTTCTTCATCGAGGAAAGTTGCGGATACTGTACGCCCTGCCGGGTCGGAAACGTGCTGCTCAAGGAGCGGCTGGACCGGATTCTGGCGGGGCACGGGGAGCCGGCCGACCTGGATTACCTCCAGGATCTGGGCGAGACGATCAAGGCCACGAGTCGATGCGGACTGGGGCAAACTTCGCCCAACCCGGTGCTGACGACGTTGAAGAACTTCCGCCCGGCTTACGAGGCGCTGGTGAAGGAACGTGACGATGGTTTGCAGCCCGCGTTCGACCTGAGTGAGGCGGTTGAGAACGCCGAGCGGATCGCCGGGCATAAGTCGGTTCATGCCGATTGAGAGTGTGTGGCACAGCCGCCCCCGGCTGTGAAGGATTCGGGCGGCACGGAGATCGGCCGCTACATTAGGGACGTGACATGAGCAATACGATTACCTTCATGATCGACGGCGTCGAGATCGAGGGCAAACCGGGCCAGACGATCATGCAGGCGGCGGACGAGGCGGGGATCTACATCCCGCGGCTGTGCGCCTTCAAGGGCCTATCGCCGTACGGCGCCTGCCGCGTGTGCACCGTGACGGTCAACGGCCGGCCACAGGCCGCCTGCACCCAACCGGTTGCCCCGGGCATGGTGGTCGAGAACGACACCAAACGGTTGCAGCACCTTCGCGGGAACATTGTCGAGATGATGTTCGTGGAAGGCAACCACTACTGCATGTTTTGCGAGAAGAGCGGCAACTGCGAGTTGCAGGCGATGGCCTACCGTTTCGGGATCGCCGCGCCGAAGTATCCGTACCTGTTCCCGAAGCGTGACGTGGACGCGTCGCACCCGGACATTCTCATCGACCGCAACCGCTGCATTCTCTGCGGCCGCTGCATTCGGGCCTCGAAGGACCTGGACGGGAAGAACGTGTTCCAGTTCGTGGGCCGAGGTAAGGACAAGCGGATCGCCGTCAACGCCGAGGCCCGGTTGGCAGACACGGACATCGATGTGACCGACCAGGCGGTCAACGCCTGCCCGGTTGGAGCGATTCTCAAGAAACGCGTCGGGTATGCCGTCCCGATCGGCGAGCGTCTCTATGATCACAAGCCCATTGGATCGGATATCGAAGCCGCGCGGACCGCGGGCAGTCAGCAGTAAGGGAAGCTAACCATGGCAAAGCCGAAAGTCGCGACCACCTCGCTTTGTGGCTGCTTTGGTTGTCACATGTCGCTGCTGGATATTGACGACCGGATCCTGAAGCTGCTGGAGCTGATCGAGTTCCACAAGTCGCCCATCAACGACATCAAGAAGTTCACCGCGCGCTGCGCAATCGGGTTGATCGAGGGCGGCTGCTGCAACGACGAGAACGTGCACGTGCTCCAGGATTTCCGCAAGAACTGCGACATCCTGATCTCCGTCGGCGACTGCGCGACCATGGGCGGCATCCCCGCCCTGCGGAACACGATCCCGTTGAGAGAGTGCCTGGAGGAGGCCTATCTTAACGGGCCGACGGTTTACAATCCCAGCGGGCAGATCCCGAACGATCCGGAAATCCCGCTGCTGCTCAGGAAGGTCTATCCGTGTCACGAAGTCGTGAAGATCGACTATCACCTGCCGGGCTGCCCGCCGTCGGCGGATTCTATCTGGGAAACACTCGTAGCCTTACTGACTGATAAACCCGTCGATCTGCCGTACGAGCTGATCAAGTACGACTAATCGAGAGCGGAGGTTCTTACTGTGGTTGTCGTAAAGGAAGGGCTCAAGCGCGTCGTTATCGAGCCGGTCACGCGCGTCGAGGGGCACGGCAAGGTCACCATCCTGCTCGACGAGAAGAACAAGGTGCAGCAGGCGCGGCTGCACATCGTCGAGTTCCGGGGGTTCGAACGGTTCGTCCAGGGACGCCCCTTCTGGGAGGTGCCGGTGTTGGTGCAGCGGCTGTGCGGGATCTGCCCGGTCAGCCACCACCTCGCTGCCGCCAAGGCGATGGACCGTATCGTCGGTGGCGAGAACCTAACGCCGACGGCCGAGAAGATGCGCCGGCTGATGCACTACGGGCAGACGCTCCAGTCACACGCCCTGCACTTCTTCCACCTCTGCTCGCCGGACCTGCTGTTCGGCTTCGACGCCGACGTGGCGATTCGCAACGTGATCGGCGTGGCGGCGAAGTTCCCGGATCTGGCCATCCAGGGCGTGATGCTGCGGAAGTACGGGCAGGAGCTGATCAAGGCCACCGCCGGGAAGAAGATCCACGGTACCGGTGCGATCCCGGGCGGGATCAACAAGAACCTATCGATCGAGGAGCGCGATGGGTTCCTCAAAGACCTGGATCAGATGCTCGAGTGGGGTCGCGGAGCGCTGAAGGTTGCCAAGGACTACACCGTCGAGCATATCGAGCTTGCCAAGGAGTTTGCGGCCTTCCCGTCGAGTCACCTCTCGCTGATTCGCGCAGACGGGGCGATGGATCTCTATGACGGTGGCTTACGTGCGATCACTGCCGACGGTGAGACAATCTTCGACCACATCGGCAGCCGGCAGTACAACGATTACATCGCCGAGGAAGTTCGGTCGTGGTCGTATATGAAGTTCCCCTTCATCAAGTCGCTCGGCCCGGAGAACGGCTGGTATCGCGTCGGCCCGCTGGCTCGGGTCAACACCTGCGACTTCATCGACACGCCAGAGGCCGAGGCGGCCCGCAAGGAGTTCATGGCGGTCACGGACAACAAGCCGAACAATCTCTCGCTGGCGTATCATTGGGCCCGGATGATCGAGGTTTTGCACTCGATCGAGAAGATCAAGGACCTGCTGCACGATCCGGACCTG
>CAZDTB010000084.1:0-13448 GCA_964508075.1 uncultured Planctomycetales bacterium | reverse complement strand
CCCCTTATCGTAAATCTTTCCCCTTCGGGTCGGCTTCGCCTAAAGCTTTATCGAGGGGTTCGCTCAAGGGCCCTCCGCTGGTCCATGGGCGGTTCGCAGAAAAACGGGCGAACCGCCACAAGGTGGTCGTGTCGGAGGTATTGAACATGGAAGAAGAAACAAGTTTCGTGGTCGTGGATGGCGTGGTCGTCCCCGAGTCGGCGTTGTTACGTCGTGAGTGCGGCAAGAAATACGGCAGTGTGCCGGGGCTCCCTGACGAGGAGCTGGCGGACCCGGGAGAGCTGGAACGGCAGGTGTACATCGAGGAGTTTGGGCCGGTGCTCACGTTGCCCGTCAAGGGGGGACAGCGGGGTATCCGTCCGGCGATTGACGAGACGGGGGGCGTGGATTGGGGTGCGTTCGGCACAGTCGACTTCGAGCGAGGCATGCCGGCGTTCGACAAGGCAAGGTACAAGGAGGACCGGCTTCGTGAGGAACTCAAGGACGTCTTGATGATGGCTGGTGCCGCCGTGCGACATGTGCGGGTGGACGCCAGGCGTCTCGTGCTCAGGCACCTTCGGCAAGGCACCATTACGCTGGACGACATCGAGGACGCGGACATGTTGGCGCTGGCGAGGTTGTTCCTCCGGGTCTGGCGAATCCAGGAGGAAATCGTCAGGCTGCGAGAGGCCAGGGCGAAGCGACGGCAGGAGGAGTCCACAAGGATGTTCGGCTGAGCGGACGTGTGCCAGGCCCCGCGTGGGCGCGGGGCTGGCGCACGGTGCGCCACT
This sequence comes from uncultured Planctomycetales bacterium, assembly GCA_964508075.1. Taxonomy (GTDB): domain Bacteria; phylum Planctomycetota; class Phycisphaerae; order UBA1845; family Fen-1342; genus JALSRY01. Next base: position 12,678 of record CAZDTB010000084.1, on the reverse strand, counting down.
GCTTACGGCCCGGTCTCCGCTGGCCGTCGAATCGCGACGGCCGTCAGCATGTTTGGCGTCGTGGCCAGCCCTGACCGGGGCCAGGGTGAAGCCCCACACAGGCCCGCCCGCCGTCTACGGCGGCTCGAAGAGAAACCGTTCACATTGCTCGGGCGGGTGCTCCGTCGACATGTTCGCAAGGTCGCGGCGGCACCAGGCCTCTTCCCGGGGCTGAGAAGAGGCCCGTCGCGTCAGACGGCAGGTCTCGAGGTAAACAAGATGGGATTACCAATCGCGAAGTTTCGTGCGGGGCAGGTGTCCTGCGCACTGTGGGAGAATGAGGCGACGGTCAACGGTCGCGCCGTCACGATGCTCCGAGCCACCCTGGAGCGGCGGTACAAACACAGCAGCGGGGAGTGGCGGTCCGCGAACAGCTTCTCAAGGACAGAAATCCCCCTGGCAATCTACTGCCTGGGGAAGGCGTTCGAGCACATGATCGAGGAGCAAGCAGAAAAGCAGTCCGTGCCGGTGGAGCAGGTGCGGTGAGCGGTCATGCCGGGGGTGATCAGAATCGGAGGGCAGCAAGCAAGAAGGCTCGTTCAAGGCGCACTGGACAAGCTCGAAGCGGCGTTGCGCGCGGGTGAGACCGAAACGCTTAAGGCGTACCTTCGAACCATGAGCCGTTTCGCTAGGTACAGCCTGGGGAACATCCTGTTAATCGCGAGCCAACGGCCGGGGGCGACGCACGTCGCAGGCTTTCGCGCTTGGCGGAGACTCGGCCGGCACGTTCGGAGGCGCGAGCGAGGCATCGCCATCCTTGCCCCGATTGTCTGGCGGCGGACATCGCCTCAGGAAAGGCCGCAACAACCGATTGAGGCTGGAGGCTCGCCGGAACGTGAGGGGACGATTGAAGACCTGGCCGGGTTCAAGACAGCTCACGTGTTCGACATCAGCCAGACTGACGGCAAGCCACTGCCTGAGTTCTCTCACGTCCAAGGTGATCCTCGGGAGCATGTCGTGGGCCTGAGGCGTTTTGCTGAGGACCAGAAAATCCGGGTCGAGTACGCGGAAAACCTCGGCGGTGCGGATGGTGTTTCTCACGGTGGGGTGAACCCCTTGCCGACGACATACTGCGCACCCAGCAGCGGTTCCACGAAACACTGCGCAAGCCCAACCTCCTCTTTCAGATTCGGGTCCTGTCTGAAAGTCCCGCAGTGGCCCAGCTGGTTGGCTCCACCGTGGCCGAGTCTGCCTTCTCCGAGGGAAGTTATGACCTCGTCACCTACCAGGAAGGAGAGGGGCTCTTCGAGAGTGTCGGACACTCACACGATGGTTCACGTGTGGCCGTGCTGCCCATCTGCGACACGGAGCCGGAATACGCCGATGGCGGCAGGTATGCCGGGTTGGCACGGCTTTCTTCGATGGCTCCCGTGGAGGAGCTGTGCGGTGCGTTTCGGCTGGACGTTATCAGTTCAAGACCGGCTTGGCAGAGTGAGTACGAGAGATTTTGGACCGAAGTGCAAGTCCCGGGCGAAACCAGATCATCCTCGCGGCTCCTGCTGCTGCACGGCAATGTTGTGGCTGGCCGGCTGGTCCTCGAAGCGCCGGAGCAGCGCCGGTCTATCGTCAGTATCTCGCCGGGCGACTACTCGTTGATGTTGGATACTGGACGCTTGATCTGGGAAGGCAGCTTGACCAACCGTGACCTCATCTGGTCGGAGGCATTTCCGGGGAAGCCTCTGGATCTGGCAGCCGACACGGGGGCGACGCAGCTGCAACCAACCCGGCAGGAGAGCCTGCTGGGCGGAGAACTTATTCTGCGCGTGTTTCCCGGCCTTGAAAGTGGCCGCCTGGAAATCGAGGCACGATGAGATGCGCCTCAGTGCGTCACAGACCGGTCGGGCCAAAGCAGCTCTTGTGTTCGGGGATGGTGCTGATGCCAGGGCCGTCATCGTGACGGTGATAGTCCGGTCACGCGCTCCTGGGTCGGGAGAGCGTATCCGATTCACCGGTCCCGGTGTCTTCGAGGGCAGGGCCGCCAGGCACATCGCGGAGGTTGTGCTGTCGGTCGTGGATCATATCTGTCGCGGTGTGGGCGTACGGCGGCGGCGTTTCGAAATCGCGATTGCGAACATGGGAGCGACGGCCGCCGCCAACCTCGGATTCGCCGTCACTGGTTTGTCGGCTGACGTCCCGGTGCTGCTTGCGATGTTGTCGGTCGCCCTGGGAATGCCGGTACCACAGAACATGGTCTGCACGGGCCACGTTGCGTCATCGGACGGCCGGATCGCGTTGGTCAGCGGTATCCCCGCCAAGTTGGCGGCGACTGAGAAGGAAGGGTCGATCAAGACGTTCATCCATCCCGCATTTCGGCAGGACGCCTCCGTCGGAGCGCTAGCGCCCGCCGAGCTGCAGCGGGCCACGGAGGCCATCTCTGGGGCGCCGGGAAACGTACGCGTGATTGCGGTTAGCAATGTGGCCGAGCTGGTGCGAACGGTGTTCGATGACGAAGCCGTCGTGCTCGCGAGCCTGCGGTGCGGCTTCTTCAACGCGACCCTCTCGGCAATAGAGGAATCGGACCCAATCGGACAAGCTCTGCAGTTCCTGGTCGAGAATGGTGACGCCCGTTTCTGGGCTGCGATGGAACGCCGCCTCCTGGCGGGAGACAATGATGAAGCTCGCGAGCTGCTCTCCGCTCGAGCGCGGTTTCATGTGCGGCGCAAGGCCTACCCGGCCGGGCTGGGTAACCGGCTCGTGCAACTGGTTCGTTCCCTCCCCCCGGCTACGCGGCGGCTGAAGATCACGTCTCCTCTCTTGGGCATGCAGGATTGCATCCGGCTCGGCCAGTTCGCCACCGATGCCGATCACGAAGATGTGCGGCTCCTGATTGACGCGACGCAAGGGAAGAACACTAACGGCAAGCAGCAGGCGAGCAGCGTACCAACTGCATTGAGAGTGACGGAGGAAGCATCTGGTTCAGCAGCGCTGGAGGCGGTGCTCGACGAGATCAGCGCGGACACGCTGGCCCGTAGGATCGGTCTGCCAATCGACACGGCTCGGGCTGTCTACCACATGGACACCGTCATCACAGAATCCTTTGACGAGTTCAGTGAAGTCGTAGCCTCGTACTACCTGCATCTACTCCGACACACGCGGTCTGTTCCCGCCGGGACCGAGGCCCACGCCGTTTCCGCCAAAGCCCTCGGTCTGCTGGAGGAAGCATTCGCGAAGCAGGGCGGCCGCAAGGCCGCCTTGGCTGAGGCCCGCGACGGAACGCATGGGGGCCTGCGCTTCGTACTCGACGCCATGACCGAGCGTTTCAAAGCCGATCAGCAGGCGGACTACGTCAGGTGGGTGCTCAAACAAGCCCTCGATCCCGATGATTGGGACGCCACAGTAGCCTTCACCGCCGCCCTGCTTCGACGTCTGGCGCCAGATCTGCCAGCGGAGATCCGCGCCCTGCCTGCGGAACGGCTCGCGAACCACTATGAGTCGATCGTGCAAGCCTACGCGAGGTCCGTTGAGACGGTCCGCGTGTTGTTGCGCACACTGTGACAGGAGTCAGTGATATGCCCATCATAACCAGTCTTCTGAACGCGTTGGAGGAGCGGACGATCGCACGGCGGATCGGCATCCCGCACGACGAGGCGCGGATGCGTTATCCCCTTCACTCGAACACCGTCGCCAACTTCGATCGCTTCAGTGATGTTCTCGGCGACTACTACAATCATCACTTCACTACGTGTGTCTCGCACGGCGGAGCGCTGGCGCGCAGCGAAGCCACCGGCCGCGCCAAGGAACTGCTCGAGCGCGAGTATCGCCGTCAGAACGGCGACATTGTCACCGCATTCAACGACGCACACGACGGAACCAACGGCGGGCTGCGCCTGGTGCTGGACAAGGTCGCCGAAGGGCTCAAGGCCGAATCGGTCGAGCGGTACATTCGCGATATGTTTGACCGGCACGTGGCCCCGAATGCGTGGGAGGACAAGGTGGCCATCATCCGCCAGTTCATCGCCCAGTGCGGCGTGCATCTCGCGTCGTCGATCCGGGCCGATCAGCCCGAGCGCTACGCGCGGGATTTCCAGGAGTTGATCAGAAGTTACGTCGCGGCGCTGCAGCGCACGTCCTCAATCTTCCGCCGGCTATAGGGATTCTGCCGTGATGACGGGACTTGACCAACTACTCGAGAGCATCGATCCGCAAAAAACGCTGGACGAGACTGACGCCCGCGCCGACGAAGCAGTCAACTCGTTCCCCCTCACGAGAGCACAGCTGACGCAGTGGGACGAGTTCAGGATATGCCTGATCACCTTCATGCGTCACATCGAGACAGCCGTGCTTCACGTTCGCACGATGCCCGAAGCTTCGCTTGATTTCGAGTGGGGACGCTGTGTCCATCTACTTGTCCACGAGTACGGGCGAGACGGCGAGAAGGCAGCGTTCGAGATGGCGCGCACCGGGAACGAGGGCGGACTCTACGCCGTACTGAGAAAGCTCGCCCGGCGGATTGCCCAGCAGTATGGCGAAAACGCGGTCGCCGCCAAGGTCGGCACCTGGTGGGACAAGCTCTCGGTTGACGAGAAGCTCGCCGCGACCGAAGAATACCTGGAGAAGTACGGCCGCCTGCTCCCTTCCGAACTCACCGAGAGCAGCTGCGCCCGCATTAAAGCCAACTTCCCAAAGGTCTTGGCCGAGCACCCGCGGACGATTCAGCGAATGCGTCGCGTGCGACGGTGACGGTTCGCTATCGGCTCGCGTGCCCTCCATCGGAGCGACGGACCGCTGCCGATACGACCGCGGCAGAGGTGCTCTCGTCCACGGCCGTCCACGTAACGGACCGGAAGGAGCTTCGGGAGTGTGCCCGGCATGGTCCGGGATTGTCTGGAGGCCTGGTGCGCGCCCGACGACATGTACGCACGGTCCGTCGAGCACTTTTTTCATGCCGCATGAAACAGTCCTTCACTTCCTGCCGCTATTCCTGCGGCAAACGCAGAGCCTTCGTCGGCGGCGGCCTGAGCGGCCTTCTACGCTTTCGTGGGATCGGCGGCCGGACGGTTCCCCCGGCCAATCGACCTGGGAATCTCGTTCAGGGCAGCGTCCCCGGCAGGGTCAAGTAGAGACGTTGAGACCCAAGTTCTCGTCGTCGCGGCGACCCGCAGCAGGTTTTTCCGCTCGGCTGCGTAGCAGTTTGGTGAGGTACGACATGCACAGGATTCCTTTCACCGGCGGTCTGGTGGCGGAAATCATGGAGGGGAGCCACTGGCGTAGCTACGTCGAAGCGACGCCCACAGGCTACGCCGCCCAGCAGGTATCCGACGGCCAGTACTCAGCCATGATGATACGCGACGCATACGAGCCGGGACCTGCGTCGTACGCCGACCACACGCCCGACTACCAGCCGCCGGAACCTCGGCACGAATCGGTCGTGGGAAGCCCGTTACGGCTGCACGGTCCTGCGCCGGACGAACCCGAGCCGTTGCTGCCCCGATACGAAGACGCGCTGATGGATCAGTGGCTGACAGACCGGGCCATGGATCAGGTCCTCGCAGCTTTACCGGGTCGCATGTCAATCGACGACAATATCGATGCGTGTGTCCCTCTCATCCGCGATGCACTTGATGCTGGTGGACAGCCACCGCTCGCTGCAGAAGCTGTCGAGGCTCGGCCAGGCGAGCTTCACCGGGTCCCACCACTGGAAGATGTTGTCGACGAAGAGTGGCCGGAACTCATGGGCCCCTTTGGAGTGTCGGGGTCGAGCCCGGGGCCAATGGGGTAGCGAGTGTGCTCGGATTGAGCGCGGGTCATCCCGGCCTGCTTTCACACGGCGGCTCGAATCTGAAACGCAGGGCGCATTCCTGCCGCTCTCATTGCGTGGTCGCCGCGAGAGGATCCCAGCGTATGTCCATCGCACGTGCGCGAATCGAGCAGGCGCGCCCCCTCATCTTGGCGCAGAAAGCCCGAGAACTAGTGCGCCGGGAGATCGCGAAGGGCTGCCAGCCAGACCTGGCCCGCCAGCCCGTGGCGCTGGAGCCCGCCTTTGAGCCGCTGATACTCGCCCGGGATCGTCTCGCAGCGATCTGCGGTCCGCCGATGCTCCCAGAGCATCCGCCGAGCCTGGATGACGTTGTTCGACGACGGGTATGGATCTCGCCGGATCAGAAGTTTGATTGGCGCCGCTCAGAGCTGTTTCTTCGGCAGATATGCTCGGTCGCGCACCGCGTGGGGCTGGAGATCACCGGCAATCAAGAACAGATTCTCATCACGATTCTCTGCCATCGTGCCGATTGGGCAGTCGTCTCGGCGGCGTTCTACGGCGGGTTCGAGCGATGTGAGCTGTCGATGCCACTGGCTGATCCCTTATCCGCCATGCCACCGGACGCGTGGGATGAACTTGCCCTCTGCGACTGCTTCCCGCCACCCCCATACTCGCACCTGCTCACGCGGCCCGAGGAACTCTACGTCTCACCCTTCGAGCCGCTGATCACGGCCATATCCGGCATCCCTGCCGACGCCTTGGGGATCTACCAGGCGCTCTTTCAGCCGGTGCCGGCCACACACGACTGGCATCGCAACGTGCAGATCCTGCTGGATCTTGAGTACGCCATCAAGCTCATGGACGGCCTGCAGCTGCCCCAACGGTACGCCCAGGAAGGGCCATCCGGCGACCGGCATCACATGGCCGGCCAGGTTGAAACCAAAGCCCACAACGACCGGCCGTTCTACGCGCTGGCCCTGCGGATGGCCGTGGTTGGCGCCGGCGAGCACGGCGCTCAGCTGCTGCGGTCTGTTGCCACATTCGGCAATCTGTTCCAACATGGCGGCCGACCCCTCAACCATCTGACCGAAGCCGAATATGCGTCCGTGCTCCCCCGCAAACAACTACGGGAGATGTTTCTGCTCGGCCTCACGTACCGCCCGGGATTCATCGTGAACTCGTGGGAGCTTGCAGGGCCCGTGCACATTCCGCCGACGCAGTTCATGGAGAATCGCCGGATCGCTTTTGACACACTCGAAACACTCCCCATCCGCGGCGCTGCACTCGCTGAGGGCACCCGCATCGGAACCTGCAACTACGCTGGGACGCCGGTCCCGGTGCACATACCACACCGCCTGCGCGGTCGCCACACCCACCTCATCGGCCGCTCGGACATGGGCAAGTCCTCCACTATGGAGAGGATGATCCTGGACGACCTCGCCAAGGGTTTCGGCGTTGCCGTGCTCGACCCCCACGGCGACCTGGTGGAGCGGCTACTGTGCTTACTACCCGAACACGAAATCGAACGCATCATCTACTTCAATCCGGGCGATCGCGACTGGGTGCCGCTCTGGAATCCACTGCAACCCATCGCCGGTCAGGACATCGGCCGGACGGCCGATGATCTCGTCGGAGCCTTCAAGAGTTTCGTCACTCACTGGGGCGATCGGCTCGAGCATCTTCTCCGCCACGCCTTCTTCGCTTTTCTGCACCTGCCGGGCAGCACGCTCTTGGATGTAGCCAACATCCTGCAGAATAAGTCGTCGTACGCCGAGCGCATGCGGGGCGTCTTTCTGGACGCAATCGACAACGAGGTGGCCCGCCGATTCTGGCTGTACGACTTCAAGAACTACGGTAAGGATGATCTTGGACCTCCACGCAATAAGCTCAGCAAGCTGCTCGTCAACCAGACGGTTTCGCTCATGCTGTCCCAGCCCGACAGTGCGTTCAACTTCCGCGACGTCATGGACAAGGGCATGATCTTCCTGGCGGACCTATCCAGCGTGGGTTCGGAGGTCCGCGAGGTTCTCGGCTGTCTGATGCTCTCGTTGCTGCATCAGACCGCAATCAGCCGCAGTGATACGGTGCCGGCCAAGCGTCGGCCGTTCCGTGTCTATTGCGACGAGGCACACCGCTTCATGACCGATGCGCTCGAGGATCTTATTGCCGAGACACGGAAGTACCAGGTAGGCCTGACGTTGGCCCATCAATACATGAAGCAATTCGGCAGCCGGAAGACCGACGCCCTTTCGAGCATGGGAGCGACGGTCATCTTCAACGTGAATACAAAGGACGCCCGCCACTTGGTCGATGATCTGCGCGGACTTGTCGACATTGAAGACCTCATCACGCTGGAACTGGGCGAGGCGATCCTGCGTGCCGATACGGAGGTCGTCAGGGTCGCGACATTCGTGCCTCCTGGCATACCGGAAGAAAACTGTCGCGAGCCCATCATCGCCGAATCGCGACGGCGCTACTACAAGCCCGCCCACAGCGTGCGCCAAGCCATTCGCCGCCGCTGTGGGCCCTGGTCGGGCTCCTGTGGCATTCCACCCTCGCCGACCAGCGTAGTCGCCGATGGCGTGGTGGAGCAATTGACGTATGAAGTGTTCTCGTAGTGTGCCCCAGGCAGACAACACGCTGGAGCGAATTCTCGCTCTACTGGACGAAGCGCGCGTGCGAAACGAGATCGACGAACCGATCGATGCCGCCGTAGCGGCTTTCCAATTGGAGGAGGAATCCTCCGCTTCACGTCGTCGCTTTCATCAGGTCATCAGCGGTTTCGTCCAACACATCTATCGACACGGTGTCGAGCCGCACCAGGAGCTCTCATCAACTCAGGCGTCCGCCGAGGCGATCGCCCTTTTGGAGCGGGGCTACAGCGGCGCTCAGGCCCGCGGATACGACGCTGCCCTCCTCGACGCGGTCAATCCGAGGCACAACGGCATCGAAGTAATCCTTGCCCAGTTGGCTGAGATCATCAAGGACAACGAGCGGCGCCAGTACACGCACTGGGTCTTTGCCTCCTGCCTGGGGCGACTGGCGTGGTCTGAAAGGTGTCGGGTAGCCGGACTCCTGCTGGACCGCTTACGGCCGTACCTGACGCCGCAATTGCAGCGTTGCGTCGCCGCCCAGGTGGTGGATGAGCTTCCCGTATTGATCACCACGCACCTCAGCAGCGATGCTCTGCTCCGGCACATGCCCGATATCTCCACCTCACTTCGAGATATCTGAAACAGCCTCTCTGATTCAGCCGCTTTGAATGTGAAGACGACGGCGTCCGGCGGAAACCCACCCGCCGGACTTCCGGTCACGGCCGTACCGTTTGCGGAGCCACCCAAGCACAAGGAGACCGAACGATGTCGCAGGAAAACAGACGGCCAGATCGAGAGTTCCGAGCAGGGCGAGTGCGTGCCGCCCTATGGAAACAGGAGGTCCAGCGCGAGGGTCGGACGGAAGTGCAGTGGTCCACGAAGATCCAGAAGTCGTATCGCGATGACGACTCCAAGAACTGGAAATCCACCGACTACTACTACCCGTCGGAACTCAGCGACCTGCTGATCGTGACTCGGCACGCGCTCGACTTCATCCGACTCCGTGAAGGAGCCCAGGACAATGTCGCAGAACCCGCCGTGCAGACCGATGAGGAATCGGTCTGAGGCGCCGGTGCATCGGCACGTAGCCTGAGCGCTTCCACGACCAGCAGTGCCTGGTGTTCACCGTCGGGCCGGTTTGGTGGGCGACATTTCGTTGCAGGGCGTGCGTCGCCGATCTAACCCGCCATGTCATCCTTCGCCTGCGCGCGACGAGCCCTTTCTGAGCACGACTCGCCCCCATGTCTGGTTTCTCGTTGTCGCCCCATCTGAAACGGCCAAGCGGATTCAGCCGCTCTCATTGCGGAGGCGGGTCAGGCGAGCCGAGTGGCGTCCGCCCCCGTCCGGCGTCGCTGTCGAAGCCGGCCGGAGGCTCGATTGGGTGATCACGAGCACGATGAGAACGACAGCTGACAAGATAAGGCTCTTTCACGTGTACTTCACGGGTCTGCCGAATGTGTACGGAACATACGACCTCGTCACGGGCCGGGCCCGGCAGGTTAAACATCCAGTTACCGATCGGGTCATCCTCGCCCATCTTCAGGGCAAGCAGCCGTACGGCGTCTACCTGCTCGTTGGGGACCGGACCCGCGCGGTCGTCGCAGACTTCGACGTCGACGACCTGGAACAGCCGATGGAATTCCTCGCAAGCGCGGAGCGCTACGGCTTGGCGGCATATATCGAGCGCAGCAAGTCGAAGGGTTACCACGCGTGGATGTTTCTCGATGAGGTCGGCGTGTCCGCCGCGAAGGCACGGCTTGTTGTCCGGCACATCCTGGAGGAGATCGGACAGCCCAACACGGAGGTGTTCCCTAAACACGACCGGCTCGACACACGAACCACGTATGGTAACTACATCTATGCGCCGCTGTTTGGCGCGTTGGTCCCCCAAGGCCGGACCGTGTTCCTGGATCAGTGCCACGGCCTGACTTCATCCGCAGACCAGTGGCAGTTCCTCGAGGAAGTCGTCCGAGTGAAGGAGGAGCAGCTCGATGAGATCATTGAAATCAACGAGCTAACGCGTCCGGCCGTCGCACCGCCCGTCCCGGACGCAGATCGGTCAACGGTCAGACCGGAGAAGTCGTTCGGACTGCCGCCCTGCGCCCAACGCATGTTGGCGGAGGGCGTCACCGACTACCAGCGCGTCAGCTGCTTCCGACTAGCGGTGCACCTCAAGAACTCAGGCATGCCCCAAGACCTTGCGGTCAGCACGTTGCTGGCGTGGGCGGCCAAGAACCACCCCAACGACAGGAAACGCGTCATCACCACCGACGAAGTCATCGAACAGACCGACAGCGCCTACTTCAAGCCGTACCGTGGCTGCGGCTGCGGCGATCCGGCGGTCGCCCGCTTCTGCGCGCCGCACTGTCCGGTGCACCGAAATCACGCGGGCCATGCCGAATCGCGCTCATCCGAGGATCGTCGCGGCGCCTCGTTGGGGAAGACGAAAGAGACGGGTGGTCAACGATGAGGGCCGCAGACGTGATTAAGCCCGACACGCGACTGATCAGCCTGAAGCCGAGCAAGCCGACGGACAAATGACAGGGGAATGAGTGTCAGCAGCTAAGGCTGAACACAACGTGGCCAGCAAGGCGAGCGACAATTCGGCGAACGGCGAAGTGCTCCGGGTGCTCAAGCAGATCGAAGCGCACCTGGCAGTACTCCGGGATGGAGTGCCCGGCGCTGCCCGCCAGTGGCTGACGCTGGATGAAGCCGCCGAGGAGCTGCGGCTTTCGCGGGACACGGTGGAACGGCTGATCACTTCCGGTCAGCTTCAGGCCGCTGAGCTGTCCACGCATGCCGGCCGCGGCCTCCGCCGGCGCTACCGCATCCGTCGGGACTGGCTCGAGGCCTACTTGCTTGACACCGTCCGTGTCAAAACCCGGCCCGGCCGCACACGGCAGAGTCGGCGTGCTTCAAACGGCCGCGTGCCGATCGACTTCATTGGTTAACACGCGGGCCGACTGACCCTGCCAGTGACGGCGTTGGCGCAGGTTGACCGCGTTGCGTTGTTCAGTGCCACCTGGGGTGCCGGTCACAGCCGTCACGCCGGCCTGTCTGACGACGCATCGGGCCAGAGCTTGTGGCGGACATGCTCGACCACGGCCCGGAGTCGGTCGAGTCCGATGTCTTCGATGTAGAGCCCGCTCATGCCGGGGATGGCGTGCCCCATGACGCGGTGGATGGCGTGTTGATCGTTCGTCTCGTCCGCCCAGGTCCGGAACGTGTGCCGAAGCGTGTAGAACCCGATGCCGCGTCGCTTGAGCTTCTTGGCCCGAAGTAGCTCGTCGAACCAGTCACCAAGCCGGTCGATGTGCGTCACTTTCTCAATCTTGCCAGCCTCACGTTCTTTCGTGACCTGCCGTACCACCGGGAGGCCCGATTCGGTCCGGAACACAAGCCGCGCCGCGGCCCGGGTTGCCGGCGCGACCCGCTCCGTCGTCAGCACGACTTTCAACGCCGCGACGGTCTCGGCCCAGAGCGGTACGACGCGCCGTACGGCCGTCTTGGGCCTCTCGAAGTCGATGACGGCCGCTTCCAAGTCCGCGGCAGCGATCGGCAGGGCGGCGCAATCGGAGTTGCCGAACCCGCCATTGATGCCCAACAGGATCGCCGCCTTCAGCGTAGGACCGGCCACCTTGACCATGGACCGGACCTGCTCGGGCGTGAAGATTTTCTTGCCGTTCTCGCGCTCGTGCTCGGCTCTACTGCGACGAAATGCGGCGGAGGAGGGCTTGACGAACGCCTTTCCCCAACGCGGCGCCTGCTCCAATAACCCCGTGTCAACCGCCCACTTGAACATGCTTCGCACGACCGTGATCGTTCGCGTCAGCGCGTGAACGCCGAGGCCCTTCTCGCCGCTCAGCCCCTGCGTTACGAGCAGGCGGCGATAGCGCTGGAAATCCGATGCGGTCAGCGAGGCCGCCGACCGCGACACGCTCACATGCTTCGCGAATTCGCGGATGACACGCCGGCAATCCTCGAACCAACGGGGCCCAATCTGGCCGGATGCGACCCGCTCCATCTGGTACGCGAGGAACTCATTTCCCAATTCCTTGACGGTCAGCAGGGAGCTGGATACGCTCCGAGATGGTCCCCGGCCAGCGTGCAGGTCAGCGGCAAGTTCGTGATACCGGCTGAGAGCAGCGTCCGGATCGGCCCAGACGCCGAAGAAGTGAACCTTGCCGCGGATCTTCTTGCACCACTGGCCGTTTGGATGCACCGTCAGCGGGAACGACGGATAGGGTTTCTTGGGTCTGGTGTGCTTGGATTTGGCCATGACGACAACCTCCGTTAGGTCGCTTACTCAGCCAGCAATCGGGAGTGTAGCGCCCCGTCCGGTTGTCG
>CAZDTB010000083.1:0-13541 GCA_964508075.1 uncultured Planctomycetales bacterium | reverse complement strand
GCTGACCGCCGGGTTGCACATCGGTCATGCGGCCCCCGGTCGGGCCGTTGCGCATCATCACCCGGGTGGCGTCGGCGATCACGAGCGTGGGGCTGATCATCAGCGCCAGGTCGCTGATGATCTCATGGATTGCCTGGTGGAATTGGTTGCGGCGCCCGCCGAGCAGGCCGTACCAGTTCTTTAAGGTTATCGAGGCGCTGGCCAGGTTGTGATCCTTGACCGGCGCGACACCGATGACTTTCGTCGCTCGCGCAAGCGGCTCATACAGAATCGGCCAGCGGCCCAGCACCTCGCCTTTGCTCGGATCGGGCCGATGATCACGGAATGTCAGCGTCTCGAAGCGACCTTGCGTCGGCAGCATCACTTCCGCGCCTTCCGCGTCGGCCACGCGTTGAATGCCGGTCCGTGTGAAACATGCCTGCGGTGACTCGATCGGGTTGTCGGTAATGATCACCTTCCGCGCTCCCGCCTCCTTGCACAGCCGAATCACCGCGCGCAGGACCTGCGGATTCGTCGTGGCCCCCAGGTGCGGTGGGCGGTCGAAACCGACGTTGGGTTTGATCACGACCACGTCGCCGGCGGAGATGAACCGCTTTATCCCGCGCTCGGGATCCAGTCCGGCGACCGCGGCGCGTACCAGCTTCTCAGTGGATGCGAGAAGGGATTCTCGCACCAGCGGATCGCGCGTCTGCGAACCGCTGAGCGCGATGCTGATCCGGGGGTTCGACGCCGGGAAATCCACACCCGCCAAGTAGTCCTTGAGCTGAGTAACGACGTGCGATGAGTTGCGCAGATCGGCGTCGCCTTGCGGATCGTAGAGCAGGTAGCCGCCTGCCGCCGCCGCACCGGCGGCCACAACCGCGCCGGCACCCCGCGTCAGGCATTCACGTCGCGTCAAGCGTTCCTCGCCCATGATCTAGTTACCGGTTACCGTTCGACGGCCGGGACGGAGCCCGGCCGCTACATTTTCGCCCGGCCGCTACTTGTGCTCGATTTGCCCGGCCAGACGTTTGGCGATGCTCAGTGCGGCTCGCCCGTCGGCGTCAGCAAGACCGGCCGGTATTACCTGGACGTAGCTGGAGCCTTGGCAGAAAAAAACGGCGCCGCCGACCTGGTACCCGACCTGTCCGATCGAGACAGGCATCGCCTCCGGTGATTCCTCGGACTGGTACATGTCCAGTGCGTTGGCCGGCGCGCCCATGTCGTACCAGTAGACGTCCACCGTGCGCTCGGCGTCGCCCTCATGGTAGTAGCGCCCAAACGTCAGCCCGACCACGTCGAACTTCAAGTACGCATCAGCCCGGCCGTCAATCTTGACGTACAGGCTGTCATGCGTGAAACGCTCGATCTTTGCCGGGACGCGCCAGCCGTCCAATCCCGCATCAGGAAACGGGCTGTCGGCCTCAACGACTGAGCCAGGTGCTGCTGCCGGATAAGCACCGACCGCGCCGGTCGGCGCGGGCGCGTAGGCTTGCTCGTCGACCTCGAAGAGGTACTCCCGGTCGGTGCCGACTTGAAACACGAAGATCGCCAGGACCGCCGCCACCAGCAGAAGGATGAGAACTCCCAGCACCTTCTCGGTGCCGCCCACCGCTTCCAGCGGGCGCATATATTGTCGTGCAAAAAACGTCGGCATCGCTCACCTCGGCCGGCGATCGTAATACTATACGCGGGAATTCGGGTCCGATAGAGGAAGCCGTTGATGGGTGACCCCGATATTCGCCCCGGAACACCAGTGTCCGACACTCAGCCGCGCGTCTGGCTGAGCCTGCTCGTGATCGCCTGGGGAGCGCAGGCGATCGTGACCCAGTCGCTGCTGCTGCGCGAAGCGCTCGTGCTGATGTTTGGCAGCGAGTTCGCCTGGGGCGTCGTCCTGTTTGCCTGGCTACTCGGAGTGGCCGTCGGAGCGGCGCTCGGCGGATGGCTGGCCGAGCGCGCGGCGGTCCGGCGCCGCCCCGAGGTTGGGCTCGTGGCGGTGCTGCTGGCGCTGAGCGTTGCCGCCTGTGTCGAGCTCTGGATCTTCCGGGGAGCCCGCGCCTGGCTCGGCATCGAGCCGGGAGAGCTACTGCCGCTACCCAAGACCGCTCTGGCGGCAATCCTGTTCGTATCACCGGCCAGCGCCCTGGTCGGGATGGCATTCCCGTTTGCGTGTTGCGTCGGCCGTCCCGAAGAGCCGCGGGCTTCAGGTAGGGTCCGCCGTGCGGACCGTGCCGAGTCAAGGGAACAAAATACCGGTCCGCACGGCGGACCCTACTAGTCGTTCGGGCACGTCTACGCTCTGGAATCGGCCGGCAGCCTGATCGGCGGGGCGGCGTTCAGCTTTTGGGCAGTAGAACACCTGAGCCCGATTCAAACCGCCTTGATCTGCGGCGCGTTGATGGCCTCGGCCTCGGCCGGATTGCTCGCGACCCGGCCACGCAAACCCCGCAGCGCCGCGGTCTTCGCCCTTGTTGCCGTGATGGCGTTGCTGCTGAGCGCATTTGCGGGCGAGACGCTGGACCGCCGGCTGGTTGAGCGCCGCTGGCGCACCGTCGCCCCGGGTTACGAGCTGGTCGCGGAGACGGAGTCGAAGTACCAGAACCTGGCCGTCGGTCACCGGGCCGGGCAGTTCACGCTGTATTGCGACGGTCAGGTGTCGGCCGACTTTCCGGATCCGTACACCTTCGCGCCGCTGGCACACTTCTGGCTGTGTCAGCACCCCACGCCTCAAAGAGTGCTCGTGCTGGGCGGCGGAGCCGAGGGGCTGCTCTCCGAGATCCTGCGCCATCCAATCGAGCACGTCGACTACGTCGAGACGGATCCCCGCCAGATCGCGCTGGTCACGCCTTACCTGGCCGCGGTGGATCAGAACGCGCTCAGCGACTCACGCGTCACCGTGCATCACGTCGATGCCCGCTATTACGTGAAGACGCAACGCGATCATTTCGACCTGGTGATCGCCCGCCTGCCCGAGCCCACCTCGGCGCTGCGCGCCCGCTTCTACACGGACGAGTTCTATGCCGAATTGCGCCGCGCAATGACGCCGCGCTCGGTGCTCTGCATGACGGCCGCCGCCGCGCCCGGCGAGTTGTCCACGACTTCGCGAGAATACCTGGGCTCCATCCGGGCAACGTTGCAGCGCCATTTCCCAAACCTGGTCATCGGCTGGGGAGATCCGGCCCAAGTGCTGGCAGCCACGGAGCCCGGGCTGCTGTCCACCAACCCAGCTGAGCTGGCGGCGCGCTACACGCAACGCGGCGTCGAATCGGATATGTTCCATCCCGTGTGGTTCGACGGGGCCACCGATTGGCTCGAGGCGGACAAGCTGGCCCGCCGGGCAGCCGACCTCGATACCTTGACCGCCCCCCAGATCAGCACCGACCTGCGACCCTCGATCTATGTTCAGCGACTCGTACTGTGGGAAGCCGCCACCAGTGGAGGCGTCGGGCCTGGCCGAGCTGAAAGCCAGGTGCTCGCGCGGCTGCGATCGATCGGGGTTTCCGAACTCGTCGTGCTGCTGGCAGTGGCAGGCGGGGTTACGTTGCTGATCTGCCGCCTGCGCCGCCGGGCACGCGACGGCTGGGCTACCGGATCAGTCACGCTCTCCGTGGCAACCACCGGATTTGCGACGATGGCACTTAGCATCGTATGGCTGTTCGCGTTTCAGAACCTGTACGGCTACGTCTACCAGCGCATCGGCTGGATCATCGCCCTGTTCATGGCCGGGTTGGTGATCGGATGCACCCTGGGTCAGTGGATAACTCGGGAGAATGGTAGACGGGTGGCCCATGGCTTCAGCCGTGGAGAACCCGAATCCGCACGTAATTCGAGTCCCCCACCTCTGAAGAGGTGGTCCACCCCTCAACATCTGTGGTGGCAGCTCGTTGCCGTTGATGTTCTGCTGGCGCTGCTGGCGCTGGCGGCGCCTTTCGCGCTACCGACGCTGGGTGCATTACAGACCAGCCCGAGTGTCTTCCTGCTCGTCGAGTTGTGCGTGTCGATCATGGTCGTTCTGACCGGCGTGCTGGGCGGAGCGGCGTTTGCGCTCGCCGGGCGTCTGCAACTCGGCGCCACCGGCCGAGTGGGTGCCGCCGCCGCCAGTGTCGTCAGCGCCGATCACGCCGGCGCCTGCCTCGGCGCCCTGCTATGCGGCATCCTGCTGGTGCCGGTGCTGGGTACTGCGACGGCGGCCTTTCTGCTGGCCGGAATGAAGCTGACTTCAGCCGGACTGCTCGCGGTCGGACGGCGCTATGCTGGAGAAAAGGGGGCAGGAACCTTCTTGCGATCACCGGCACGCGTCGTATGAGTCGGCGTTGGCCCCGGCAGAAAGGTTCCTGACCTGCTCCCTTTTCTCCCGACCACGGCCCTTACAGCATCCCGGTGCACGATGAATGTCAGCGTCTTCAGCTTGATGTAATCGTCCCGGAAGAACATGTAGCCCTTGAACGACCCGTGCTGGGCGTGATCGGCCGAGTCCTTGACGAGAAACCAGTCATAGCCACCGATGCTCGTGTACCCCACCAGATGGACGTCGTGGTCGTCGTCCGTGGCTCCGTTGGCAAACCGGAATTCGCGCGCGTTCTGATCGATGTACTCCCGCGGAATGTCAAACGTCGGGATAACCGCCGCGTCCTCCACCCCATTGTGACCCGGCTCCGTCATGTCGCCGTTGAGTCGGACGGTGTACCCGTTCTCGATGGCGTACATGATGATGCGGTAGAACTCGTCCAACGGCACATTGTAGTAGTCCTTGCTGTGCCACCAGTTGGCCGGCACTTCATACTCGGCGTAGGCGTGGAACGGCCGCGAGAGCGTTGACATCACGCAGACGTAGTCGTCGAGATTCAGCCTGAGCACGTCGGCAAGAAAACGCCGCGGCGTCAGCTCTACTCCGTCAAACACAAAACGGTCCGGCGGGCGGCCCATGTACTTGTCCATGACGAGCCGCAGTGATGCGACCGCTAGCTCTTCATCCCACAGGTCGTGGCTCTTGACGTGCTCGAGATAAGCCTTCATCTCGGTGACGATTTCCGTGTCGTCGTAGCGGCCGTCGGGGTCGAGCTCGCCCTTGTAGGCCTCGGCCGGCACAACACCGTGTGTTCGCCAGACCAGTATGACGGCGTTGCCCTCGGAGCCCTCGTGGAAGAACGAATCGCCGCGTTGCTGCACGTAGCGCCGTGCCTTCTCCAGGTACTCGTAGTACACGGTATGCATCTCGGACAGCTTGATCTTTCGGCCGGTGAGCCGGTACACCTCGGACTCGAAGAAGGAGGTGGTACTGAAGCACCAGCAGTTGCCGGTGTTGAACTGCTGCTCCGGCGGGAAGTGAAAGGCCGTCTGGAACGCATTGAGCGACTCGGGCTTGCGGATCTTGGCGAAGTCGAAGCGGAGCTCTTTCTCTTCGCTCTTCTTCTGCTCCTTCGCTTCCGTCTGTGCGTCGCGGATCCTCTGCGTCTCCGCGAGCTGTTCCTCTCGCACCCGCCGGTTCTTCTCCTCCATCCCTTCGATTACCGGATCCCGCTGCTTAGGCACGTATTTGACTTTGTCCCGGTGCGCCTCCTGCGCGCAGACGAACGAGACCGCGAACAGGCAGAAACCAACAACGCCGACAGAAGCGATTCCCTTATCCATGATATCTCCCGTGCGTGCGCACGCGTGAAGCGTCCTTCCGCGGGCCGTCAGCAAATGATTCACACCGCTACACGCGCGGCTTGAAGGCGAGCGCCTGCTCCTGTGACCAGACGCCCGGGATGCTCGTGCCGCATTTCGGGCATTTGCCGTCCTCGATCGTGTTCGAACGGATGTGGAACCCGTAGCGGTGGATCAGCCGTTCCCGGCAACCATGGCAATATGTGTTCTCGCCGGGGTGGCCACGTACGTTGCCCGCATAGACGTAGTGCACGCCGGCCTCGAGCGCAATCTCGCGGCAGCGTTCGATCGTCTCGACCGGCGTGCGCGGCAGGTTGGTGACGCGGTAGGTCGGGTGAAAGCGTGTGAAGTGCATCGGCACGTCCGGGCCCAGATGCTTGACCACCCACTGGCTCATCTGCTTGATCTCGTCCGGCGAATCGTTGAGCGTCGGGATGATCAGCACGACCAGCTCGAGCCAGATGCCGATATCCTTGAGCGTCTCCAGCGCCTCCAGCACGGGCTTGAGATGACCCGCGCACCACTCCACGTAAAACTCTTCGGTGAACGCTTTGAAGTCGATCTTGACGCCGGTCAGATGCTGGCAGAGCTGGCGTAGCGGCTTTTCCTGAATGTAGCCGTTCGAGATCATCACGCTGCCGACGCCCTGCTCCCGCCCCAAGGCGGCGGTGTCGTGCATGTATTCGTAGAAGACGACCGGCTCGGAATACGTGTACGCGATCGTCGGCGACTGACGCGACTTGCAGAGCGCCACCAGCCGCTCCGGCGTAACCAGCGTGCTGCCCACCTGCTCGGGCCGAAACTGGCTGATCTGCCAGTTCTGGCAGAACTTGCATTCGATGTTGCAGCCCGCCGTCGCGATCGAGAAGGCAGTCGTCCCCGGCAGGTAGTGAAACAGCGGCTTCTTCTCGATCGGGTCGACATTGCCCGAGCACAGCGCCCCGTACACCAGCGTCTGATACTCGCCGCCCTGGTTCTCGCGGACGCCGCAATAGCCGCGCTCGACATCGGCTATCTGACACTCGCGTGGGCACAGCGTGCACTTGACCTGGTTCTGGGCGAGCTTCTCCCAGAACATCGCCGGATGCCGGGCCACGCCCTCGAGCATGGGCCCGGGAAGATCCCCCGCACCCGCAACATCCTGAGCCAGCGCGAGGCCGCTCTTCCCGAGCACGCACGCCGCCCCACAGGCCAGCCCCCAGCGCAACACATCTCGGCGCGCCAGAAAAGGGGTCAGGAACCTTTTTGCGTCTGGCAGCGCTGATTCAAGCGAGACACCCCGCTGGTCGCAAAAAAGTTCCTGACCCCTTTTCTTTGGCATCTCACACCTCGATACGTTCGATCTTACTCAAGTCTGCCTCGCCGAGCCCGCGCGCGCCGGCGGTGGCAATGTGCTTCGCCGGCCGCTCCTCCTCCGCGAACGACTTGAGGCCCTTGGCCACGCGTTCCCGTTCGAGCAGATCGGCCGCGACGGCGTCGGCGGCAACCACGTCCGTGCTCACGATCAGCCCGCCGAAACGCCAGGCGAAGCCCGGATGCTTGCCCGGGCCGGCGTTGTACTGGGCATGCGTGCCGTCGCAGACGGTCAGCTTCCACTTTGGGCGGATGTAGCGGTGCGACACGACGTCCGCGACGTATGGGTCGCAGTTGTTCTCGTGATACTTGTTGGGGTTGTGGATCGCCCCGAAGAAGTTCTTCATGCCGAGGCTGACCCCGGCCAGGTTGTGATCCTTAAGCACCGGCACCGAGACCAGCACATCGACCTGCTCGGCGACGATGCGCGAGAAACACGAGCCGATTTGACCGCTGCTCTCCACCTGCTCCTGATACCCGCTGCCGTAACGCTCGGCGTCGGTGCCGTAGCACTGCACGCCGCGGCCGGACTTGTTGAGCTTGAACCCGGCCCGCTCGAGCTCCACGTCGAAACGGTCCCAGATGATGATGTTCTCGGCCGGCACGCCGGCCTTACGCAGACCAGCGACGATCGCATCAACCACCGCCGGCTGTGTCGTAAGTCCAAGGACATTAACCTTGATACCCACGCGTTGTTTGGGCTTGAAGACCTTTCGCCAGGCGGCCGTTGCGTCAGACGCCTCGGTCAGGCGCTGCATGGAAGCGTCGAGCAGCTTGCAGAGTAGCTCGCGACGCTGGTCTAGCTTGCCGCGCGTGAGTTTCTCGTCGCGGGCGATGACCACGCGCGACGCGCCGTAAGCAGCACGGCCGTCCATCAGTCCAGCCACGTCCGTACGAGGCAACACAGTGCCGGCGGCGACTACGCCAACCCGTGCCAAGAAGTGTCTCCGTGTCACCGCGTCCGTCACAGTAGCACCTCCCACGTCGTGGCCGCCCAGCGGTCAGGTGACCGAGAACGCATGGACCACTTCACCTTCTCCCTGCGTCACGTTTTCAGCGTTCTTCCAATCCGTTCCCGTGCGGACGTATTCGACCAAGACGCGCTCGCCTGAAACACTCAAGCGCGTGTAGCCGAGGGCCGCGTAGAAATCGTGTGGGCTGCGGGCGGAGACCTCGCCGTAGGCCTCCTTCCACCCCGGCGATGGCCACCACGCGCGTGTCAAGAATGTGGGTCGTCCACAGCAGACACAATGGATGCCCTCCGCTTCCTGATGGGCGAACACGTGGTCGTGTCCGTAGAGGAACAGCTGGGCGCCGGTCCGCTTCATGATCTCGGTGATGCGGGCTTGCTCGCCCACCCGCAGGTAGCGGGCTCCGCCGCGACCGTACACGTAGGTCGGATTTTGACTCTGGCCCTCCCTATCCCACGTGGAACCACCGACCACGTGGTGCGCGAGCACAAGCTTCCAGCGTGCCCGGCTGGAGGTCAACACTCGTTCGAGCCAACTCAGCTGCGCGGCGCCCAGCGTCCATTCGTCAACCGTCTTGGGTGTTTGGCCACCGATGTTGGTGTAACGATGCACGTCCAGGACAACGAATAACGCGTTACCCCAGCTCCAGGCGTAGTAGTTCTGGAGTGGTGAGCAGTTACCTTCGCCCACGCCGCCGGTGGCCGGAGAACGCGGGTCCCCGACCCAACCCTCGTTCTCGCCGCCTTCCGGATACGTGCTCGGCAGCGGGTTGAGGAGGTAGCGCTTCCGCGCGATGGTGCCCCAACGTTGGCGATAGACGGTGTGCGAGCCCTCCGAGTGCGCCTGATAGAAACCCGCCTCCCCCTCGTGGTTGCCGAGCACCATGAAGGAGGGGACCGCTGCCAACAGCGGCGCAAACGTGTCTCGCCAGAACTGCCAGCGCCCAAACGCGCGCTGCTGTGTCATGTATCCAGGTTTGTCACGCAGGTAGCGAATGCCGGCCTCATCGCCGAGGAAGATAACGAAGTCCGGTCGATCTGCCAGCACACGCGCGTTCGTTTGCCGGAGATTGCGCATGTGCTGCTCTTCTCTGATGGCCTTGTATACATGGGAATCCGCGATCAAGGCCACTCGGAACTCCTCCCCGCGCGATCGGCCCAGCCGAACTCGCCGGGTCGGTCGAACCAGCCACTGATCGCCCCCCTTCCTGCGAAACTGGCACTGCACGTATAGATCGGTGCAGGGGCCGAATCCCGTCACGTTGATCTCGGTGGGCGTATCTGATGTGGCCTCGCGGAGCACGGTCAAATCATCCTCACGCGGACCCACGCGGACCCGGGCCTCGACGGCGCCGTTAGGAACCCACTGCACGGTGCACGCGGACGCGGTGGGCCGGAACAGCGCTTCGGGCGCCGCCAGCAGCAGGTGATGCAGGCCGGCCCGTCGGCTCTCCGCCCGAATCGGCGGACTCGTGGACCTGGGCTCTGCATGCTGCGCGGAGGCGATTGCGCTGCCCGGCAACCCGGCCAGTGCGGCCACACCAGTGCACTTCAGAAAGGATCGGCGCGTTGTCAGGCGTTCGGACATCGCTGATCGTTCCATCTGCGCTCCCGCTCGCGCCCGGCCGCTACATATCCGTGGGACCGGTTTTCAACTGGTCAGCCCGGTCGGCACGCGGCGCGGCCGCTACTTCTCGGGCTCGCCGAAGACTTCCGCCTCAAATGAGTATATCTGTGCCAGCGCCCGCTTCCAGGCGTCGAGCGGCAAACCCGCCTTGCGGCACGTCTGCGCCAGGAATTCCTCACGCGTCCAGCCGCGCTCATACGCCACCTGCGGCAGCAATATGCCCCGCTGCCCCAGGAGCGAGATCAGCAAACCGTGCCGGCCGACGACGATTTCGCCCGGACTCTCGATCTTCCGCATCGGCGTCAGGTAGCTGATCTCGATGTGGAGATCGCCCAACTCCTCGGCGGTCACCGGGTTGTTGACAAACCGGCGGTCCCGACAGGCCGAGATCGCATTGCGGACAACCGCCTCATAGAGCGGTCCGCTGGCGGTCGTGTTGCCGATGCAGCCGCGCAGCCGACCGTGATTCTCCAGCGTCACGAAGCAGCCGCCGTCGGCCCGCAGCGCCGGGGGGAGCTTCTCCGCATCCACGCTCGGAGGGTCCTGTCCGTTCAAGAATGCGGTGACGGTCTGTCGGGCGATGCGGAGCAATCCCGTTCGTTCCTGCTCGCTGAGCGTCCCCGGGCGCCGCGTGAACACGAACGACTGGTAGGTGACGCTGTTGCTCCAGTCGCCGGTCATCTGCCCCGATGTGTCGAAGGCCGCCCGCACGCCCTGAGCGCCGCCCTGCATCGACAGGATGCGCAGCAGAAGCCGGATCGGGCCGCGTCCGCAGATCGTGTCCTGCGTCTTGACCAGGTGCGCGACGAAGCCATCATAATCGCAGGCGTTGATCGCCACGGCAGCCTTTCCGGCCAGCTCGCCGATCCTCCTCGGTACGTCCTCGGCAAACGGTTGGTAACCGTAGCGCCGCCCGAAGTGCGTGAAGTCGCTGCTGGCCACCAACAGCGTATCTTGGTCGACCAGTGGCACGATCGCCTGGGCCGCTTCGGCGCAATCGCCGTCCGTGATCCGCCCGACGAGCAGCGGCACCAGCTTGAAATCCTTCAGCGCTCGTTGCAGGAACGGCAGTTGCAGCTCCAGCGAATGCTCGCCGCGGCCAATCTCCGGATTCGAGCTGAACAGCGAATGTGCCAGAAGCCGGTCGCAAGCCTCCCGATCGATCGGCACGTTGCCCAGCGGCGTGGCGTAAGCCGTCAGCTCCCGCGGCACGTCCACCCCCTCGTATGTGCCCCCTTTGGCATGGCTGAACGCCAACACGATCACGCGTTTGTACGTCTGACCGCGCAGGCACGCGTACCCAGCCGACGCCACCGGTGCGCTGTACCGGTACCCCGCATGCGGAGCGATCACCGCGACGGGCTTGCCGGCAATCTTGGGCGGCGTGGCACGCTCGAACAGCCCATCAATCTGCTCGGTCAGTGCCGCCGGCTGGCCGGGATACCAGCTACCCGCGAATTCGGCCGGACGCACCTGCGCGTCCTCCGCCACGCCTTGGCTGGCCAGCATCGGCCAAATCACGCCCGCCGTCAGCACTAATCGCATTCGGAGCAATGGGCACATGAGATCCACCTCCCGGCAGCCTGAATCGATCATATAACCGAAAGTCGGCCATCACGGAACAAGGAATGGACCGCGTTGACCTGAAATCCATGCACAGGACACGCTACCCGACTACCGCCCTCACCCAACTCCGCGGCGACACTGCCTGGATGAAGCTGGAATTGACCGGTACTATTCGTCCCATGCCTGCTGCGGTTGCGACGACGGGGAAGAGCCGACCGTGGATGGCGGCGTTGCCGCCACTGCTGATCTCCTTGCTCGTCCTGGGGATCCACGCTCGGACGTACCTGCCCTTCATCTCGGACGACGCCCTCATCTCACTGCAGTATGCGCGGCGGCTGCTCCACGGCCATGGCCTCACCTGGACCGACGGGCCCCGTGTTGAAGGCTACACCAATCTGTTGTGGATCTTGTGCTGCGGGAGCCTCGGCGCCCTTGGCTTCAATCTGATCACCGCGGCGCGCACTCTGGGAGTGCTCGGAATGGGCGCGACGGTGGCGGCGGTGGTCATAGCGGCGCGACCCGGGCGGCTCCGCGATTCAGCCGGCGCACTGGCTGGAGGCTTGGGACTGGCCGTCGCCGGGCCCGTCGCGGTCTGGGCGATCGGCGGACTCGAGCAGCCCCTGTTGGCGGCACTTCTGGCATGGGCCACCGTGCTCTGCTATCCGTTGCTCGAAGCCAACCAGCCGAAACTCCGTCGAGCGTTGCTGCCGGGCCTGTTGCTGGGCCTGGCGTGTCTGACGCGCGCGGACGGCCCTGTTTTGTGCGCTGCTCTCGGAATCGGCTTGCTCGCCGCTCTGGGCATTAACCGATCAAGCCTGGTCACCCTCGTGCGACTGGCCGCACTGCCGCTACTGTTTACCATCGGGCAACTGGTCTTCCGCCTGGCGTACTACGGCCAGTGGGTTCCCAACTCCGCGCTGGCAAAGGTGGCCTTCACGCGAGAAAGGCTGGCGATGGGCGTCGGCTACCTCGTGGACAGCACACTCTATCTGTCGGGTTTGTGGCTCGCGGCGGCAGCCGCCATCCTCTTCGTGCAGACCCCACGCCGGCAGGTGCGGCTGCTATTCGTGGCCTTGCTGATCTGGTCCGGCTATGTCGCGCTGGTCGGAGGCGACACGTTTCCGGCGCGGCGCCAGTTGCTGCCGACGGTGGTTTGGGCAGCTCTGCTCTTCTCACTGCTGGTTCGTTGGATCGTTGCTGAACAGTGGCTTTCTCGCGGCGCGCCTTGGGTGGCGACGACTGCCCTGTTGGTCTTGCTCGCCGCGTTTCAATGGAAGGATCCCCAGAACCGTCGGGCCGTCGACGAGCGCTGGGAATGGGATGGACAGGTGGCGGGAAATCTACTGCGGGAGGCCTTCGGCCCCGCGCAGCCACTCCTGGCGTGTGACGCCGCCGGCTGCCTGCCTTACTTCTCGGAGTTACCGGCGCTGGACATGCTCGGACTGAACGATCGCCAAATCGCCCGATCCAGACCACCGACCTTCGGAAAAGGACCGCCGGGCCACGATCTGGGCGACGGTGAGTACGCACTCTCGCGGGAACCGGATCTGGTCGCCTTTGGCGTCCCGAGCCCGGGCTGGGCGCGACCCATGTACCCGACGGGGTTGCAGATGCGAGACGACCCGCGTTTCACACGCCTCTACCGACCGCTCTTTTTCCACGGTCGCGATCCCTACCCCCTGACGACCCAGATCTGGGTGCGGCTCGACAGCAACAAGATCGGGATTGAGCGGCAGGCCACGCGCGTCATCGTGCCCGGGTATTTTCTCGCCACCTCAGCGCAAGTTGCCGCCCAACTCGCCGCCCCCGGCTGCGTGGAGGCGGTCATACCCCCGGGACGCTCGGTGTCTTTCTCAAGACTGCGCCTCGCACCCGGCGATTGGCGGCTCAGCGCCGAGACGGACGGGGCAGTTCAAATCACGCTCTCCCGATTCCCAGAGCGTACGCTACGCCCCTCCGATACCATCCGCTTTTCCTGCCCAGACCAGCTTTCAGCGAGCGTAGACATCGAACTGACCGCCCCGCCCGGAGCCACCGTGCGCGTTCGCCGCCTGGTGTTCGTGCGCGTAGCCGGTTGAAAGCGTGCACGGCACGAACGGTCGGCGCAAGAAGGCGGCCCGGCGCTGGGATTACCAACGCCGGGCCGAAAAAGCCGGCAATCACCTACTCTCGCCCGATCAGGACTACCATCGGCCGTGTGGGCTTAACTACTGAGTTCGGAATGGGATCAGGTGTGGCCCCACACGTATGGTCACCGGCAACTCGTGTGCTCTGCCCGACGAGCCGGTCGCCCGGTTCGAGGCAGAGAGTGCACTCGTGCCATAGGTGGAAACGGGATCGGAGCCGCTGGTACGGCTCGAATGCTGTGTGTCACAGCGATTCATAAATGTGGTCAAG